>JBLHLE010000550.1:0-5665 GCA_047620805.1 Pirellulaceae bacterium | reverse complement strand
GTCATCTACCCAGTCGCTTTCGCCTCGATCAGCGGAAGTGATGTTCGGAGTCCGATTTTAAGAGATAGTGTTTTCAGAGATCGTGTTTTCAGAGATCGTGTTTTCAGAGATCGTGGCGCCGACGATGCAGATTCGGAAGACGTCGGCGAAACGATCGTTCGTATGCCGATCGATCAGGAGTGGACAATCAACCAGCCTCACGATGAATTGACCGACGACATGCTCAAGGTTGGCGCCGCAGAGCAGGAAGATCTGGACTGGTTATTGGACGTTATTGCGGCCGATGTCGCGGAGCTAAGCTGGGTTTAGCGAGTTCGCACGTTAGCCCGTTTTTGCGGCCATCTTGCTGATACGTAGATTGCGGTCCGCATGGACGGTAGCCACGTGCAATTTATCGGGGTGGATATCGAGTCCCCTCGCCGTGTCGGGCAGTTTCAACTTGTGGTAACTCTTGTCTTCCCCTGGTTGCCAGAAGATAAGGAAGCCGCCGCCTGATCCGCCCGACGCGCAGAGTACGCTTCCGTCGCCGAGAAAGATGGATCGAAAGGCGATGCCCTTGACGCCATCGGAGACTAGCGAGCGAACTTTTTCGTTTTTCTCCCAATCGAAGACTTCGATCAACGGCTCATTTACCGCGCCCAGTGGATTGGTCGCTTTGTGCAAACCGCCGCAGGCCAGAAGTTTCTTGTCCAGACTGAGGTCGATGCTGCGAACTCCGCCGTAGTGCACTTGCTGACCGCCGTTGTAAGAGTGCAGCGCCGCGGCATCAAAAGTACGCAAAAGCTTGCCGGTTTCAATCTCCCATTGATTTACTTTACCACTCAGGTCTCCCGACAATAGCCACTGACCGTCGGGGTGAAACAGAACGCTGTAGACATGGCTGTCGTGCCCGTCGAATTGCCGAATAGCCGTACCGTCTACCGTGTTCCAAAGTTTGACGAGTTTATCGTTGCCGCCGGTAGCGATTTTGTCTCCAGTTGGGGACAGAGCCGCGCAGCGAATCCAGCCGTCGTGAGCTTTTACTTTGCGAACAGGGGTCAATGAATCGCCCTCGCCGGGCCAGAAGATCATCTGCTCGTCGCAGCCGAAAGTGACCACCGTTTTACTGTCGGGTGTCACCAAAATGTCGCGAGGCCAACTGTCGTGTCCGTCCATCGCTACGAGTTTTCCTGACGGAAACTCCCAACGCTGGATTTTCATGTCTTCGGAACTCGAATAAACGTACTTACCCGACGGAGCGAAGCGGCACCAAATCAGTGGGGCGGTCGCCTTCCATTGATGGACGACGTGAGTTTGTTTGGCGTCAAAGCCTGCGGGAAGATTGACATTCACCGCAGCGGGCTCAGCTGCTTTCTCCGTCGTTTCTTCTTTTGGTGTTTCTTCTTTTGGTGTTTCGTCGGCCATTGTGTGTCCAGCTGTGGAAAGCAAGTTTGGTGACGTCAAGTAATAAGTTCACTGATGGCAGATCTTGACGGATCTGCCATTGGGTATTCGCGACCGCCGATGTTAAATGCGTTAGTCGAATCGAGGCCTACGGCTGCGAGGTAGGTATGGAAAAGGTGACCGTGGTCGACTTCCCGTTCGCTGACCGCGGTGCCGTTGGCGTTGGTCTTGCCAATCACCGCGCCCGGTTGAACTTTCGCTCCGCCGAGGCAGATCGACCAGGCGGTTCCCCAGTGATCGCGACCGTAGCGGGCGTTGATAGTAGGAGTTCTGCCGAATTCGGACATGACAACTACAAGCGTGGATTCGAGCATGCCGCGATCGTGCAAATCTTGAATCAACGTCGAGAACGAGAGGTCGAACTCGCCTAGCTGCTCCAAGTGGAAGTTAAAGTTCTCGTTGTGTGTGTCGTAGTTTGAGTGCGATACTTGAACGTAAGGAACTTCGTGTTCGAGCAATCGGCGAGCGAGCAAGCAATGCTTGCCAAGATCAAACTTGCCGTATCGATCGTGGTCTTTTTCTGGTTCCTTCGTAAGGTCAAAGACTTCACGCCGCTTCATGAGTTCGATCGCTTGTTCGTAGCTATTGGCATAGATGTCTGTTTCCGCCGAGCGGCGTCGCTGAGCGAAACGATCGTTGGTCTTGCGGCGGAATTCGTTTCTTTGCTGGTCAATTTCTACTGTAATGGAGGAGGGTCGCGCCGAATTGTTAGGCGGGCTGCCGTTGGCACCGATACTGGCGAAACGCGGGCCCAGGTAGGCCGCATCGCTGCCACCACTAGTCGGAATCTTGATATGGCCCGGCAGTGGGTTCGACGGGATCTCCAATGCTTTCGCACAAACGGATCCCAAATGAGGAATGTCATCGCCAACGCGTTGATTGCGCCCGTGCACCATCTGGTAGCGACCCTTGCCGTGGTCGCCGTTCTTGGTGTTGATGCTGCGGATAAGAGAGAGCTTGTCCATATGCTGAGCCGTCTTGGGCAGCAGTTCGGAAATGTGCGTGCCCGGAACAGCCGTGGGGATGGCGCGGAATGGTCCGCCTGTATTCGTCTTGGGTTTTGGGTCCCACGTTTCGAGTTGGCTAACTCCACCCGACATGAAAACGACTAGCACTCGCTTGTGCTGTTTCGTCAGTTGATCGGCGATAGCCGGAGTGGCGAGACCGGAAAGGCCAGCCATACTGGCTAACGCACCTGCGCCGCCCGCCATGCCAGCGAGAAATTCTCGACGTGCGATATTGTGTTCCGGTGATGAGCATGCGTAGCCGCGTTTCATCGTGACGTCCTTTGATCGTGCTCGCTTTGCCAAGCTCTTCATCTGAAGTCGACCTGGATGTCGAGCATAAGGGTTAGTGCTGAAATCGGAATTCGGTTGACGTAAGTAGCGCCCAGGCTATGTCGCGGAGCGCCGCGCCTCTGTCGTCTGTGCGGTTTGCCAAAAACTGTGTCACGTCGTTTGCTTCTTGTGGCGTCGGTTTTCGACAGAGCACGCTGAGGTACAATTCATCGCCAGCCGCTGCAGGATCCTCAAGTTTTTGTAGACGGGCCATTAGGTTGTTGTCGCGAGGTGTAAGCCAGCTTTGTAAGTCGCCACCATTAGCGAAGAACAAGGACTGATCGACGGTCGCAAAAAACTGACTTTGAGGCTGCCCCGCGGCCGCCGCAAACAGCTTAGTGAATTTCGCGATCACCGGCTTAGTCTTCAGTAGCAGTTGATTCTCGACCGCTTGTTCATAGGTGGTGACCTTTAAGGCGTCTTGTTTGTCTTCCTCTTTCAGCGGCGTCTTCTTGTCGATTTCGGCTTTTGCCGACTGCTGTAACGTCTCGATGTATCCCGTCGCGGTCAGCATGCTGTTGGTCAATTGCTCGGGCCCGAGAGGGCGAATGACGGCGACGGAGAACTGAGTCGAGAGGGCGTCCACTGCGCCGACGTATGCTATTTCGTAGGTTTGCTGGAGTTGAGGTAGACTTTGCTGCCCGTCGGCGATGATCTTCTGATTGGCGGCGATTCCCGCTTCCGCGTTGCTAACGGCTTTGGCGATCGCGGCCATTTCTGAGGCGAGTAAAGTAAGCATGCTCTTTTCTTGGTCGACGAGCGGGGTGAGTCGCTGAGTTTCAGCGGTCAATTGTGTCGCCTCCGCCGCCAGCTGATCGGCGCGTCGTTTTAGCGTCGCGACCGCTTCCGCCAGTTTGGCGTCGCCGTCTTTCTGTGCTGCAGAATCGGCACTTTGGTGAGCCGTTTTGACAAGTTGAGCGGCTTCGGATTTCGCGGCGAGGTTTTTGGTCGCCGCTGTCAGTTCCGCTTGGTGGGTCGCGAGTTGTTGCGTGATAGTCTGTTGTTTCGTGTTTACTGCTGACAGTTTTGCTTTTCCCTCGGCGGCTGCTGTTCGCAATTCGACGAGTAACTGAGTTGACTGGGTGTGGGCTTGGCGATTGGCGTCCAGCTGTCGGGAAGCTTCGCCCAAAACGACGAGTGTTTCCAGTCGCTTCTTATGTTGGTGGTGAAACGCGGATTGGGTTTGCAGTTCGATCGCGGTCTTGTGAACTTGGACGGCGTCGAGATCCAGCTTCTTCAAGGTGCTTGCCAACGCCGATTGCTGTTGAGTTATCTTTTGAAGCTCGGTCACTGCTACTTGCAGCATTTGGTTTGCGACGTCGACTGCACTTTGTTGTTCGCTGGCTTTCTTACTGGCTTCCGCAGCAAGAGTGGAGTAGGCAGTCTTGCGGCTGGTGATCGTGGCAACGGCGGCGGAGAATTCGGCGTCGTCGGGTAGCTTTGCTGCGGCGAGATTGGCATTCGCCTCGGCGGTAGCCAGTGCATTTAATGTCGCCTGTTTTGCCGCTAGATCGACACTTAGCGGTTGCAGTAGCTTTGTCGCTGCATCGAGTACAATCTTGGATTTGGCCTCTAGGGCGGCGGTTTCTGTGTGTTTCGCTTGCAAAGCCGCAACGGCGGCGGCTTGAGAGTTCTGTTGTTTTTCGAACGCGACGACCTCATCTCGCTTTATTTGAGCAGCCGCTTCAAGCGTCGTAATTTGCGTTCCTATTTCGGCCAGCTTTTGGACTGCCGCGGCCGATTGAGTTGCGATATCTTGTGGTAGGTCAATGCTGCGTTGATAGGTTCTCGATAGCGCCAGTTCGCGCAGGAACGAACTAGTCGCAAACTTTTGGCCTACGAAATCGTTTGCTAGTTGACTTAGCAGTTTTGGATGAATCGGAGGGTTGTCGCTGTGGTGAAAGTCGACCGGGTGAACGATGCCACGGCCCATCATATGAGCCCACAAGCGGTTTACAATGTTTCGATTGAATGCTTGGTTACTGCCGTCGGTAGCAAGCCGAGCGAGCTGACCGCGACGGCTGAACGTCGGAACGGGGCGTACGTTCTTTTCCGGCTTAACTTGGTATCCTTGATCTTTGCCAAACGACGGCTCGTCGATCTGCGGCGAGCCTGGCAGGCGTGGACGAGTTGACCCTTCCTCTGCCGTGAATACCGATTTGAACTTCGCGTCACCGTCGGCCTTTTCGGCGAGCACAGCTGGCTGCTTTTTGTCGGGTTGGAAAAGATACGTACGGCTCACAAATGCGTAGATGCCGTAGTAGTCGGATTGCAGGTAGTCGTCAATCGTTGGATGGTCGTGGCATTGGGCACACTGAATGTCCATGCCGAAGAACATGCGTCCGACTTCGCGAGCGATAAGATTCGGTTCGACTTCGCGTTCGAGGTAGAATTTCGCCGGGCCGCGTTTCGCTGCCTCGACACCATCGGCGGCGAGGATCTCACGAGCCATTTCGTTGTATGGCTTGTTCGCTTGAAATGATGTCAGCAAGTAGGAATGCCATTGTTCAGCTTTGACATGCTTGTCCGCTCGGCGCTCCATAAACATGATGTCAAAAATATGCACGAGGTGACGTTTGTGGGCCCCGGATTGAATCAATGAATCGATCAGCAGTTGTCGTTTGGCTGCGTTAGCATCTGTGATGAACTGCTTGGTCTGTTCGACGGTTGGAATGGTGCCAATGAGGTCGAGGTAAACTCTTCGAACGAACTCTGCGTCTGTGCAAAGTGGCGTTTCGCTACCGGGGTACAACTCTGCCACGGACTTGTCGATACGAACGTGTATTGGCTCTTGAGCGAAACCGTAACCCACAAACATGATTACGAATGCGACGTTGAAACAAGTCACTGCCAGATAACTTCCAACAGCGACCCGATGGAGGCGA
>JBLHLE010000549.1:0-5665 GCA_047620805.1 Pirellulaceae bacterium | reverse complement strand
AACGATACCAGCTGGAGTTTTCGAACGCGTTCCAAACTGTCCGCAGTGACGGAGCGGATTCGGAGCGAGCGGTTGCCGATTCTTCAGCTGCCGATTCTTCAGCTGCCGGTTCGGTAGACAAGGACGCCGCGGTACGCTCCAACTGCGAGTCAACCAAACGGTCGGCAACGCTTGGTGCCGGATCGCGAAAGTTCATACCGTTAGCGGGACCGCTGTCGAAAGCTATGATTAGCTGCAATCAATCGCGCTGCCCATTCAGCTTGGCGTTGCTCCAGTTCGATAACTACGAACGCATCGTGTCGACCCTCGGGAGGGAAGCGACAATTGGCTTGACGGGTCGAATGGGCGAAGTCATCCATCGACTCGTCGATGGCGAAGCTGTTTGTTTTCCAACATCCGAACGACGATTCGCAATGCTATTGGAAGATTGCGATCGCCAAGATGCCGTGCGGTGGCTGCGACATTTGTCGAGTGACCTCAACGATTGGTTGCAGGAGAAGGCGCACCTACTTCGCACGACAGTAACCGTTTCGATCGGGCTGGCGTCAATGGCCGTGCCACCCAAAAACTTCCCTTGCGAAGATCTAATTGAAGCCGCCGAAAGATGTCTCAGTGGCGCTCAACTTCAAGGCGGAGACGCGTTGAAGAGTATCGATCTCTAGGGCGTTTGTAGGCTCATAATGGTCGCCTTCGCTGCGAGTGCGGTCTCGCCGTTGCCAATTTCGCGGAGAGGCCGACAGCTTTTGACAATTCGAAGTTCCCTGCCCCGCCTGGAGCGTAGCTGAATGTGGGGTAAGCATCCTGCTTGCCATTCCGAAGGGTCGACTATCGCAAGCTGGAAGCTTACGCCACTTTCGACGGAGCGAAAGGCGACTGCTACACCGGAACGGCCACGCCGGAACGGCGCCTACTCACTCAACGCTTTTTGTGGCGGTCGTGTCGCAGGAGCACGAATGTGCGTGGATGCATCTTGTAATGCTTGCAGAATCGGCGAGTCTTTTCCTTGCCGTCGACGCCGTGGTCATAGCGAGTATCGAGGACGAGTTGCCATCCATCGCCAGTGCCCAGTTGCGGCAGCTCGAACTTAACTGGATTATGCTGCGCGTTGAGCAGGATTAGCAGCGTGTCGTCGACAATTGGTTTGCCGTGATCGTCCAGTTCTGAAATCGCGTCGCCCGCTAACCGCAGTCCAATCGTTCGCAACTCCGGGTCGTGCCAATTCTCGGGGGCCATTTCATCACACTTCATCGTAAACCAAGTTATGTCTTTCGCGTGCGAATTCCTGATTTTGTGGCCTTCGAAGAATCTTCTCCGTCTCAACACTGGGTGGCGGTGGAAAACTTCCAGTAAATTTTTGGTGAATTGCAGGAGATCTTCGTCTTGAGTTCTGGATTGCCAATCGAGCCACGAGATCTCGTTATCTTGGCAGTAGGCGTTGTTATTGCCCTGTTGAGTGCGATTGCGTTCGTCGCCAGCGGTCAGCATGGGAACGCCCTGAGACAGGATCAGAGTCGCCAATAGGTTTCTTTGTTGCTTTGCCCGCAGCCGATTAACCGCTCGGTTCTTCGTTTCACCTTCCCGTCCGCAGTTCCAGCTCAAGTTGTGGTTGTCGCCGTCGCGGCTGTCCTCGCGGTTAGCCTCGTTGTGTTTTTCGTTGTACGACACCAAGTCGTGCAGTGTGAAGCCGTCGTGAGCTGTAATAAAGTTGACGCTCGCATAAGGTCGTTTTCCACTATGGGCGTACAGGTCACTGCTTCCCGTCAAGCGATACGCCAATTCACTGAGCTGTCCGGCGTCTCCTTTCCAAAAGGCGCGGACGTTGTCGCGGAATTTACCGTTCCACTCGGCCCACAAAACTGGGAAGTTGCCAACTTGATAACCGCCCTCCCCTAAGTCCCACGGTTCTGCGATCAGTTTGACTTGTGATAGAACTGGATCTTGGTGAATGATGTCGAAGAAAGCGGCCAGCCGGTCGACGTCGTGAAGTTCTCGGGCCAACGCAGATGCTAGATCAAAACGAAAGCCGTCGACGTGCATTTCCTCCACCCAGTAACGGAGGCTGTCCATGATGATCTGTAACACTCGTGGGTGCATCATGTTCAGCGTGTTTCCGCAGCCCGTGTAGTCGGTATAGAAACGCCGTTGATCCGCTACGGTGCGATAGTAGCTGATGTTGTCAATTCCGCGAAAACATAGCGCTGGGCCAAGCTCGTTTCCTTCGCCCGTATGGTTGTAAACTACGTCGAGAATCACTTCAATGTTCTCGCGATGCAAGGCCTTGACCATCTCCTTAAACTCGGCGACCTGCTCCCCCTTTGCGGTCGCTCGAGCGTATCGGACGTCGGGGGCGAAATAGCCGATAGAGTTGTAACCCCAGTAGTTACAGAGGCCGAGGTCCGCCAGTCGTTTGTCGTCGAGGAAGTGATGCACGGGCAGCAATTCCACCGCCGAAATCCCCAGCTCTTTGAAGTATTTGATGACTTCAGGACATGCCAGACCGGAGTAAGTTCCCCGCAATGCGTCCGGGACATCGGGGTGCAATTTGGTGAATCCTTTGACGTGCAACTCGTAGATCGTGGTTTGGTGCCAAGGAGTTCGCAGTTGCTCGTCGCCTTCCCAGTCGAAACTGTCGTCGATGACCATCGATTTGGGAACATACGGAGCGCTGTCGCGAATGTCGCAGGACAAGTCTTCGTCGTCGTGGTCTAATCCGTAGCCAAAGACCTCGCCAACCCAATTGACTTTGCCGTCGATGGCTTTGGCATAGGGGTCCATCAGAAGTTTGTATGGATTGAAGCGATGACCCACTTGCGGTTCATAAGGACCGTACCCCCGATAGCCGTAAAGAATTCCCGGCTCTAAATTCGGCACGTAGCCATGCCAGACTTGGTCCGTCTGTTCGGGAAGAACGACTCGTGTTGTCTCGCGTTTTGTTTCGGAGTCGAAGAAACATAACTCGACGATCTTGGCATGTTCGGAGAACAGTGCGAAGTTGACGCCCTTGCCGTCCCAAGTTGCGCCCAGGGGGTACGATTTACCCGGCCAAATCTCCGAAATTTTGGTTTCCTTATCCACGTCCGATTATTCCGTTTGGCTCAGCTAAAACAGCAGTCAGTTTTCCTTATCAAGTATACGTTCTACAAGTATACAATCTTCGGCGGGAAGCAAAGAACAGGGATAGTAAGCGAAACCAAACCAAGGATCGTACGACCCCAGCCGAGTTCGACGGTGTCGTCCCGAGTTGGTGGGTGCTTAACCCCGATAAAGAGAATTAGCGAAACCATCAATATCATCTTTAGATAGTCGCCTGGGTCGTAAAACATCAAAGCGATCACAAAGAACATGAAGATTTGTGCGATGTAGTGAGCTTTCTTCTTGAACAATGTATACGTGATATGTCCCCCGTCGAGCTGACCCACGGGCAGCATGTTCATGCCAGTTACAAACAGTCCAACCCAGCCAGCAATAAAATATGGATTGACTGCTGAGAGTGCGAAATGAGTATTGTTGGTATACTCACCGGGTCGTAGCCACTGCAGCATCCAATGAGCCAACAGGGGCATTTGTAGGTGTAACTCATTTGGCGTTTTGACAGCGGCAGAAAGATCTTGCTGCTGAATTCCATACAGCAATATTGGGACGGCGATCACCAAGCCGGCAAGCGGTCCAGCTAAGCCAATGTCGAAGATTTGTTTGCGATCGGCTTTCGAGCCTTCCATTCCGATGACAGCGCCCATCGTTCCGAGAAAATTGACGGGAAACGGAATGAAGAACGGCAGGCTTGCGGGGACGCGATAAATTAACGCCGCCACAAAATGCCCCATTTCATGGGCGAACAATATGCTGAGTACACATACCATGTACAGCAATCCATTGTCCCAATTGTGGAGCATGACTCGACGCAGATTCATGGCATTGTAGAAGAAAGCCTCGAGGCATATTTCTGGCTGCCAGCCCGTCATGCCGACAAAAGCGGTCGACAAGCATGTCATTATGAACAAGATGAGCGGCAGCATAGCGCGGCGTCGGTAGCGAGCCCTGTCCGGCAGCAGTTCGGCGGCAGACGGCATTCTTTCGATAACAGTCGATGGTTCGTATGTATCGATGCCATCGGTCTCATTCGCCAGATCTTCGTCGCTTGGTACGTCGTTCATTTCGCCGTCATTGTTGTTCGGTCCAGATGCCGTTGCTTTGAATGCCTGAACACCAGACTACCACATTTGCCCGGTGTGGGCCTATGGCGCTTCGGATATCTAACCGTTCAGTAGCATTTCTTGATCCAGAAACTCAAGCAAGGCCGCGTCGTTTAACCAATGCAGCAGCATATTTTGCTCTTCGTCTAGATCGTTGTCTGCCAGTGGGCGACCCCGTACCAACGGGTCGTTGTCTTTAATAGATGCCCAGGCAACGATTGGATCGAGCGTTTCTCGATCGGTTGGCGAAACGAGTCCGCCATCTGTCTGGCCGTTCTCCACCTCGATTGTCGCGGCCGTCAGCAGCGTGGGAAACGTCACGCCGACACCAAAGTTGCCAGAAAAGAAACTGAAATCAAAAACGGACACGCCACCATCGCGATTCATATCGACATAAATCGGAGCGACATCAATTCCATCCCCAAACCAATAGGAGAACGTGGAGAAGTCGAACACTGATACGCCAGCATCGCCGCTGAATTCAGAAGTCAACTCGTAGAAGTTGTTGGTGTTGTTTGCCGCAAAAACAAACGTCCCGCCGACGGAACCGTCGTCGTCGCCATCCAGCGGATTTCCCTTTAGATCGGTAAACGTGTTCGTGACCTGCAGTTCGTAGACACCGGAGACCAAGTCTTCGATTCCGAAACTAATCGTCGCGACGGCGCCTTCAATGCTCACTTGATCGTTCGAAATCGGAACGACGAAGTCGGGGTCGGCAGGCGCGTTGATACCGAGATTCGTCAGCACAAATTCAGTATCGTTCAACAGCAGTACGTCATCATCGAAGGTCAATTGGATACTGACTATTTCGCTCCGCTGACTTGCCCAGTTGGTGGGTTGTGGCTCAGCCTTGTCAGGTGGGTCGGCAATGCCAGTATTCACGGACGTCGCGATAATTTTTGGCCCGGTAATATCGGCTGGGGTAAGTCCCGGCGAACCTATATCCATACCAGTATTCATAGCGGTTTCAGCGGTTGCGTCGCTGGAGTACGCGCCTTCAACGCCAATGACGCTGAGTGCCCAGGAGCCGGCGTTGTGCGGATCCGCATTTATGCTCTGCAGGGAAATCGAACCTGCGTTGTCTGTAGTCGGCCACGGCGGGGACGTGTCGTAGGGCTGCGACGTCAACGCGTTGGCGTGAAGTTGGTTGTCGCCGCTGTACGCTGCAATGCTGGACCAGATGCCGATCTGGTCACTGTCATTGCCGAGCCCGATGTTTGTCCAACCGGCAACGGGAATCAGATTGAGACCCGCTCCCCACGCGTCGCCGAATTCGCTGGCTGATACAGCGCTGTTGTACAGAATCGCCGTTCCGCCCGCGGGTACTGATCCCGACGTAATATTGGCGACGGTGTGGGCAATGGCATTGTTGTCGTCAAATACATGTCCGTTGAGGCTTACTGCAGAGGACGAACGATTGTAGACTTCCACCCACTCCCAGAAACCGTCGCTACTGCTGGGAGCGAACATGA
>JBLHLE010000548.1:0-5674 GCA_047620805.1 Pirellulaceae bacterium | reverse complement strand
CGTTGGCTGGGCGCTGGCTGGGGGAAATTAGCGTCGCCCAACTTTGGAATTTGCGGCTCGTCACCGAGGGCCACCTGTCCCGTCTGCACGAAAAGAGCAATGGCTAGAATGAACTTGAATTGGTTCACGATTGATAACATCCGTATGCGATCATGTTTTTGTCCTCGTTGTTAACTACGATTTGACGACGCTTTTGCGGCAACCGCTTTTGAGGCAACCACGCTGCCGTGGTTGCCTGCCCAGCGGGCTGGGCAGCATTCAATCGTCCAAAGCGGATCCTGATTGTGGAGTCGCGCTTGTGTGGCAAATGGAAGTAAAGCGAGATTACGTTTAAGCTCTCTAACCGCTGCTTGGACATCCGCCGTTAATTGAGCCTCTGCGTCCTTGCTATTGCTTACCAAATAAGTGTAAACAGATAAGTGTAAACAGATAAGTTGACTTCGTCCAGGAATTCGCCCCAATCCTCCTCGGCGATTTCCACACCAAATTCAGGATCTAGCAAAGCCCCAGAGCAGCCCCGGAGGGTCAGAGACGTTTTCAGGTGTTTGGGAAACTGTGTGGCGATTCTATGAGTTCCCTTGGTGGAACAAAACAACAAGCGAATCGTGTTGTTGCCGGAAGTTGGAAAGACCTGGTAAAAATCAGCTTCCCCTCACTGCTCCAGATCGTCTGAGCAAGACGATCGGCAAGCAGTTTTCTTCGATAACTCGAAAATCAACCTCCGTCTGATTTATGCAGCTTGCTTTAACAAGACGGTAGTCTAATTATTTCTAATTGTTTTCCTTTATAGTCAGTTACACAACTATCTGATCAGGGGATCCCGGCGAACGAAACGTAAACTGATACAATGGCGAATTGACATTTGGGAATTGGTCTGCCCGGTCGGTTTCCATTGCTCCAAGTCACGAGCGCTAGGACAACGATAATGCCAAGAAATTTCACTCGCAGACTAGTGCTTTACGGCGTTGGAACTTTGCTTACGCTTTTCTTGGTCGTTGTCGCCGTCTTGTCATTACGCAATTTCCAAGTACGGCGAATCGATTCGACTTCGGACGTCGATACGCTCATTACGGCATTGGAGCACAAGAATGTGAACATTCGACATGCCGCAATTAGCGCATTACGTAAAATGGGCCCGCAGGCTGTACTGGCCATCCCTGCGTTAACTAGAGCGTTGAAGGATGAAGATGCTGGTGTTCGATATCGAGCGGCGGACACGTTGGGGTCTCTTGGTACCCTCGCAAATGAAGCATCAATATCGCTAGTCAGCGCGGTTCGAGACGAGGACGAACGAGTGCGGAGGTCCGCTGCCATGGCGATCAACGGCGTCGACCCAACGGCCCACACTAATGTTCCGCATCTCATTAAGATTTTGCAGAATCGCAATCCCGATGTGCGTGTTTGGGCGGCTGATGCTTTAGGTGCGCTTGCCTTAGACGGAGTCGACGCGAGTGCCGCGATTCCGCAACTAAGACAATGTCTAAGTGATGACGATCGCGATGTTCGATTGCGGGCGGTCAGGGCTGTTACATCGATCGATGAACCCGATGCAACATGTGTGCCCGCCTTGATTGAAGCCTTCAAAAGCGACGATGAGAATACGCGGATTTGGGCCTTTCGCGCTCTTGGGTCAGTCGGTCCGGATGCCAAGTCAGCTGTCCCTGCTTTAGTTAAAGTCATTGAATATGAAAGTGACGGGGAAGTATGCTTGACCGCAATAAATGCGTTAGGCAGCATCGGCGTAGAAGCAGCCGCCGCCGCCCCAGCACTTATCGACGCGCTTACCAAGTCCAATGTCCGTTTCGCCGCTGAACGAGCACTCGAACACATCGGGGCACCCGTCATTCCCGCAGTCGTCGATGCCCTCAAGAGCAACGACGACCGTCTCAGCTTGTCTGCAGCCAGAATTCTAGAGCGGCTGGGAGGCACTGCTGTACCCGCTCTGGTTGAATTGTTATCCGGTAGCGAGGAAGAAATCCGAACAATGGCATCGTCAACGCTCCAAGCGATCGGGGTAGATGCAGTCCCCGCGCTCATGGCCGAATTGGATACCGACGATAACGACATTCGAACGCACGTCGAACATGTCCTTTCGGAAATCGGAAAAGAAGCCGTGCCGAAATTGCTCGAATTGCTCACAGATGAAGATCTACCGCTCGATGTACGTCGCCGAACGATCTACGCGCTGGGCGTAGTCGGTGTGGACGCTGAAGCCGCCATTCCTATGCTCATTCAGCAATTGCATCACGAGAATCATGGCATTCGAGAGTCGGCAATAGGGGCCATTCGGCAGGTCGGCAAACTCGCACTACCATCGCTGCGAAAACTTGAGGAAAGCTTCGATATCGACGTGCGAGGCCGGGCAGTACTATTGATCGCCGAATTGTCACCGTTGACGCGATCGAGTGAATCAGCACTGTTCGAAATCCTCAGCGGAAACGATCTCGAACTGCGCATCTGGGCAGCTGGATGTCAGGAGTTGCTGGAGCAAAAGTCGCCCAAGACGCTCGAATTGCTGGAACGAATCTTGCGCGATCCAACGGAGGATGGAAAACTTCGCGGTCAAGCTTGTTACGCAATCGCAAAGCTTCATTCTGACTCGACCCAATTACTAATTGAAGTGATTAACAATGAAAATGATAATGTCGCGGCATGTGCTTCACTGGCCCTGAAGAGTAAAGGACCAACTGCGATTTCACCGCTAATTACTGTCCTGAAATCTGCGGACTTGGAAGCTAGTTTGTCGGCATCAAACGTACTGGGAGAGATCGGCGCCGCGGCAGTTTCAGCACTAATCGATGTGTTGAAGAACGAAAATCTAGAAGCGAAGGTACGTCAAAGAGCGGCCAAAACTCTCGGCAAAATAGCCGCTGCAGGAACCGCGTTAGGGTCGTTATTGAAAAACAGCGAGAAGGACGTTGCCGATTTGGCACAATCGGCGTTGGATATCAACGAATCTTTAAGAAATGAGAACATGAAAAACAACTGACCCTAACTCTTCCCGGAAGGGGAGGTGGTGATCGTGCACAAATCCCGATTTCCGTTTCGATCGAAGAGTTTACCCGTCGCTGGTCGCTTCGCATCTCACCCGAAGGCTGCACCAAGGTGCGTCGCGTCGGCGGATGGAGCAATCGTTGCGCTGCCGATTACCTGGAGCTGTCTGAAATTCAGTGGGAATCGATTGACGCCCCACTATCTGAAGCGGCGATCAACTTCGGTCCATTTGCCGAAGTTGCCCAAACCTTGCACGGTTTGTAATAACGAACTTCCAGACCGGTGGGTTTCTTCCACGTTATTCAGTTTTCGTTCACTTTTTACCAAACGTTTTTGGGGACTTGCGAACCGTAAACGGGGCTGACAATCGCAGGATAACCATTAAGGATTTGACTTCGCGAGGTACCAGTCAAAGCTCAAGTCATTTGTTCAAGATGCCCGCTTGCCGCTATCCCACTTAGCCGCAAAATATGCTTCCGACCCCTGATGCTCCATGAACCGGGCGAATATATGGACCGTGCGATGACGGCGTTTCCTGCTGGCGGGACTGGCGAATGGTACACTGTGACCGGTACCCAATGATGACGGCGGATAACCGAATGATGCGCATGGAGCCGCGCGGCTGTCAATCTCCTTCACCGCGGCCCGGCGAACAGGGCTAGAGTTCTGACGAATGTTGTCCGAGCAATCTTCGTGGAGGAGGTCTAACCAATGCGTTCCAATAAGAGGCCGAAGGACTCGGATGATACTCCGGAAGTTGACGACAATCCATACGATTCGGATGACTTGGCAGATGTGAAAGCCAACCCAAGCGAATCACAGGCTGCCGCCGTTGCGGCCATCAGAAAGTTGGGCGGAATGGTCACTTTCGATGAGAAGAATTCCGGAAAGCCACTCGCAATCATCTTACGCAGGTCCAAGGTGACCGAGACTGGGCTGGAGCATTTCCCTACGACACGGGCCCTGAGCCAAATCGGATCCGATGCCAAAGTCGCCGTGCCTGCGTTACAGGCGCTGAAGAACGATCCTGCATGCTTCCTTCAATTCATCCCAGAACAGGCCCTGGAACAAATTGAGAAATAGAACGCCAGTTGTATCTTACTCAGGGACGGAACTTTGCATTTGATTCTATCGGACCCTCATGCAACTCGATAGAATCAGAGTGTACCCCAAGCCCAACCGTTCGTTTCGATGGAGGTCGAAAATGACATCCCGTCTTTGCCGTTGTATGGTCGTCGGATTGCTGTTGCAAGCGATGGGTACGCTGGCCGCCGCTGACGACGACATGCCTGAGCCAACGGCCCCGGTGAAAATCTCCATTGCCATCCCGATGCACCACGGCCACAGGTCCCTTAACGACGGCGATCACTTGCATGTGCTTGTTACGAACGTGTCGGACAAGCCAATTCGAGTTTGGACGGATCGGTTTTCATGGGGGTACGACAATCTATCTTTCGAGATGATCGACAACGATGGCAACGATGGCAACGTCACACGAGTCATCAAGAAGCCGAGGAACTGGACTAAGAACTATCCAGATTGGCTCGAATTGGAGGTAGGCGGCAGCTACGTACTGAACGTCGATTGGTACTCGGAACGGGGCCGTGCCCAATGGGATAACACACCGACCGCAGATGGAAAGAGAGGACCGACGCCCGTGAAACTCCGAGCGGTTTACGAAGTGCGGCCGGACGACGAGTCACGAAAGTTGGGCGTGTGGGCTGGTAAGATCAGTTCGCCCGTCGAGACGTATGCGATTTGGTGACCCTGTCGACGTATGCGATTTGGTGACCCTGTCGCGTCGCTGAATCTTTGGAATCGGAGCCGCCATATGCTGGATTCGGCTCGAGACTTCTTCGGTACGCTCGCTAAAGTGTTGATTCGCTGCTGGTTTTGGTGACGACGGCTTTGACGCGAACTTGTTGCCCAGTACAATCCGGTCTAGTCCCAGTCGCATTTTGAACTGGGGCCAATCATGCCAATATCACGTTTGAAGTCGTATGATGCGATGCCGCAATCAAGGAGAAATAGCCGATGCGTCTTGAAGAATGGGAAGTGACGATCCAAGAGATTGTTAATGAATGCAATCGCGAGGAAAAGACATCAGATAAAGTCTTGGTGGAATGGCGTGCGAAGCTGGAAAAAGAACCAGCCCTCTTGCAACCATTCCAAATCGACGAAATCGTGCGAGCGGTCAGAAGCAGGCTCAGTGAGGCCAAACGGTGACGTAATACCACGGACGGCCCCAATTCAACTCACGAAAGACTAGTCGTGATCCAACGAAAGAACGATCCACTCATCCACAGTCAGAAGTACTTCGTAGGTAATCTCGACAAAGATCCGCGCGTCTCTGATTGGCTTTTCCTTGACACCACGCAAGGCAACGCCAAAAGCCACCGCGATGAAGATCACGCCGATAATGTTCTATTTGTCACCGAGGGGACCGAGGATGCTCTTCGGGACATTTTGGACGAGTAACTCAACGGGCGAGACCGTTTAAGATTCGTCCACAACTACCGTAGCGGGCTTCGTGAACTCAGACCAGGTTCCTGGTTTCATGATGTTCGCAATAGAGAGTCCAATGACAATCGCCACTGTCTTATTGAGCAACAGAAGGAACGCTAGCTGCGCTTCGCGCAGCTAGAGACGTGTTGCCGGTGACGTGTTGCCGGTGACGAGT
>JBLHLE010000547.1:0-5680 GCA_047620805.1 Pirellulaceae bacterium | reverse complement strand
ACTATTCATCTCGAGTTCCCTCGAGTGGAGTTCGTTGACCGCCAGAGAATGACAGTTACGAATAAGCTCAAATCGAAATGACAGTTATGTTGTGTGCATTGAACAGATTATGCGACTTTTTAACCCGGTATGCGAGTGGAAATATCATTGTTTTTCGGAATCGCGACTAATGAGAAACAATGGGCAGTAGTCGGAGGTGTT
Source organism: Pirellulaceae bacterium (assembly GCA_047620805.1). GTDB lineage: Bacteria > Planctomycetota > Planctomycetia > Pirellulales > Pirellulaceae > JBLHLE01. The sequence goes on along the minus strand of JBLHLE010000547.1, from coordinate 5,479 downwards.
CAATTGGAAACGCAACGGAACTAATTGTTTTCCCACTCGCGTCCTCGCCATAGTTAGCGAAATCTCGTAGCGCGATCGTTGTTGTGAACGGTAACGAGAGGAGTGGTTTACTTGAACCACCGCGGTTTGGCCGACAACAAGTGGGGCCCCGAGTGGCTCCGAGTGCCCGTGCTGTCGCAGATTAGTGACGAAGAATCGGGTGTTTCTCTGGTCTTTTTGGGGAATTGACTTAGCAGGCAAAATCTCAATGCAATGGCAATAGATGAACGGTTATAATAGGCCCACTACTGCAACTCATGGAGTAAGCAAGTAACTACCCTGACGATATCACAGCGGAGCGCCCTTGCGGCTCCTCCAATCAACTTTGGGACTTATAGGTTATGACGACGACACGACTGACAGCGAAGTTTTCTGTTATTCAATGGACTAGTGGCACGACCGGCCGGGCGATGAAATTCGCTGCGATGTGCGGGGTGTTGCTGAGTTGTTTTACGGCGATGTGCGACAACGATTCGCTAGCTCAAACATTGGAAGAGCGACTTAAGGCGGAGTCGCTGTCGAGCTTGGCTGCGGATGCGCGACGCGAAGGTGATCCATTGCGGGGTGCGTCAATTTTCTACGCGCGGGCCTTGGCCTGCTCTACCTGTCACAGTGTCGGCGACCGCCCGGCGTCGATCGGTCCGGACTTAACGAAGCTCGACCCTAAAACCACTGACGAGGCGATTGTCGAAGCTGTGCTGGAACCAGCCAAGACGATTGCAGCGGCCTTCGCCACCGAGATTATCGAAACGGTGGCTGGTCGCTCGATCACGGGTTTGCTAGTTGAGGAGAACGACGAACGCGTTGTGATCCGCGATGCGGCTCAACCAGGAAAACTCACGACGCTCGCAAAGAAAGATATCGAACATCGACAGGCGACGAAGAAGTCGATCATGCCCGACGGGCAAGTAAACCTGATGGCGGACCGAGGACAGTTTCTCGACTTGGTGCGATATCTGATCGAGCTTCGTGAAGGTGGGTCGGACCGCGCACGCCAGTTGCAGCCTCCGCAAGATCCGTTGACTCAAAAAATTCCGGACGAACCGTTGCCCTGGAAGCCCGTCGTGCAGCGGGGCGAGGTCGCAGTCGAAGGAAGTGTAAAATATCCGTATGCCGTTGCGCTAGGATTCGTCGATGGTACCGTTCTGTTTGACGCCAATCAACTGCGAACGGTGGCGACTTGGAACGACGGTTTTGTGAAGCATTCAAAGCAGAATTATTTTGGCCTCTATTGGCATCGCGACGGTGGACCGGCAGAACAAGCCAAAGTCGAGGGGCATCCACTGACCTTTAAGTTATCCACGGATGCACAATGGCAGGCGTTTGAACCTGCGAGTACCAGTGATCCGAATGTCGGTACGCGTTGGGACGGCTATCAGATTGGCCGCTCCGCCGTTCGCTTGCGTTATCGCGTCCTGGTCGGTGAGAAACGCGTCGAAGTGAGTGAAGATGTACGGGCCGAAAGCCGCCCCGCATGGCAAGGTGTTGCCCGCGAGTACCGGTTTGCTGGTTTGCCCGCCGGCGCGACGGTCGCTATCGAGATTGGCACGGGCGAAGAGTTCTCCCGTCGGTCTGCAACTGGTGAGGAAGTGGAGTCAGCCGATGTGGTGAATCTCACTCCATTGACGGTTTTTAGGTCGAACGGTGCGACGCGGGTCGCGCGTGTACAAGCGCGAGCTGGAGCTCATCTGTTGGCCGCAGATGGCAAGGAGGCTACGTGGCGTCTAGTGTCGGAAGCAGCGGACGGGACGACACCGGTTGTAATGCGAGTTGACTCCTGGAAATACCGCGGAGTTCACGCGGAGCCGACCGCAGCAGAACTCGAATCGCTGGTAAAAACGGCTCCAGTAATGGATGATCAATACGACGCTCCGTTGCAAAAGACCACGCCACCGCCGGCATTGGCGAAACTAGAACCGCCGGCCGCTACGGCTGTCGTGCCACAACGGCAACCCGTGCAGCCACATGAGAACGTGGACGAGTTTCCTGCGACAAAGGGGAGGTTCCTTCGTTTTGTCGTTACCAGTGTGACTGGAAATGCCGAGCCGGGCATCGATGAGTTGGAAGTTTACGGCACCGATCCGGGAGTGAATTTGGCGGTAAAGGGGAAGGCCACTGCTTCTTCGGTAATCTCCGGCTACCCGATTCACCAGATCCCGCACCTCAACGATGGAAAGTTGGGAAACAATAATAGCTGGATCGGCTCCGAGGCTGGTGGTGGTTGGGCTCAAATTGAGTTTCCCGAAGTTGTCGAGATGGTCAAGATTGTTTGGGCTCGCGATCGCACTGGCGTGTGTAAGGACCGGTTGACAAACGCCTATCGAATTGAAATTTCCGACGACGGCAAAGCCTGGAAAAAAGTGGGCGACGAAAGTGGTCGAGCCCCGACCGGAAGCGGTATCGGGTCGATCCGCCGCGACGCTTCGCCCGGCTACGAACTGGAAGTTATTCCACCACCCTTCCCAACTTGGCGGCCGTCGGACATCGTTTTCGCCGACGACGGAACAATGTACGCCATCGCCATGACCGAAGGACAGATCTGGCGCGCTAAGACTCCGCATCCGGAACATCCCGATCGCGTTCACTGGCAGCGTTACGCCACGGGTCTCTATCATCCAATCGGGTTGGCAATCGTCGCTGGACGATTGTACGTCGCTCAGAAGCCCGAGATCACCGAACTTATCGATCGCAACGGCGACGGTACCGTCGATCAATATCGTACGGTGGCAAGTGGATGGGGGTTGTCGACCGGCTGGCACGAATACACCTTTGGTCTCGCAACTGATCAGAACAACGATCTTTGGTTCGCATTGAACACCGGTTATTTCTGGACCAACCCGGGTTACGTAAACCCTGGCCGCTGGCGTGGCTCCATCATGCGGGTTACACACGATACGGAAGAACTCGAACAGATGGCTACCGGCTGCCGCGTGCCCAACGGAATCGCTCCGGGACCGGAAGGTGGCCTCTTCTTCACAGACAATCAGGGCGATTGGATTCAAGCCTGCAAGCTGGCTCACATTGTGCCCGGGCGATTCTATGGCCATCCAGAAACAAAGGCGGACGCGTTGCCCAAAGATCAGTACCCCGACGGTCGCAGCGCAATCTGGCTCCCTTACGGCCGCAGTCGCAGCGTTTCGGGACCGACCTTCGACGCGACTGGCGGCCAGTTTGGTCCGTTCCAAGGACAGATGTTCGTCGGTGACGTTGGCTACGGAGCTAACGCAGGCATCATGCGAATCGCATTGGAAAAAGTCGATGGGGAATATCAGGGAGCCTGTTTCCGTTTCGTCGACGGGCAGCCATTGGGCTGTGAGCGGATGCGCTTCGGTCCCGATCATCAACTGTACATGACATCTCTCACCAGCGGTTTGACTCGGATGACTTTTAACGGTCAGACTCCGTTGGCGATGAAGACCGTCCACATTCGGCCCCGCGGCGAAGGGTTCGTCGTGAATCTGACCAAGCCACTCGCGGCAGACACGAAACTCGACGTCGCTCAGTTTCGCGTCAAACGCTACCACTATTTGTACACGGGAAACTACGGTTCGCCGCAGGCCGATGAGACGATTGTGCCAGTCAAATCAGCGGAACTCTCCGCCGATCGAACGAAGATCACATTGACCTTTCCGGTAGAAACCTATCCCATCGGGATGGTCTACGAGATCAATGTTGGCAACCTGACCGGCAACGAGGGCGAAACGCTGTTGCACAACGAAGCCTGGTACACGGTTCATCGAATACCGAAGGAGTGATCGGACGGTCCCCGTTTCTTCGCTACTTCAACACTCCTCACTCTTCGCGCGACGTAATTAAACAGCTTATAGGAATCCAAAATGACGAAGCAGGTTTTTCGACAACTCGCCTTTTTGTTCGCGACCTTAGCTTGCGGAACTGTTTCAGCGCAAGAGTATTTCAATCAAAAGGTTGCCGATTCCAATCCGCTGCGGACCGAGCAAGCTCGGGAGTTGGACGAGTATATCAAGACGATTGCTGCGGACCGGTCGCGGTTTGAAACTCTTTTTAAACCCGATTATTCTTCGCCGCAGGCGTTTGAAGAGTCGGCCGCCCCGCTGCGCAAAGCGTTCTGCGATTCGATTGGTTATCCGCCACCGGGGACGCGACCAACGAAAACCGCTACTTTTAAGCAGATTGGCGAGGACAGCATCGGAACGTATTTTCGAGCGATGATTCCCATTTTGCCGGGAGTCCACTCGGAAGGAATCTACATCGTCCCAAAATCGGCGAAAGGAAAGACGCCGCTGGTAATCTCGATGCACGGTGGCGGTGGTTCGCCCGAGGTGGCATTGTTCAACGGTGGAGCCAACTACAACGACATGGTTCGCGGCGCGGTGAAGAACGGATATGTCGTGTATGCACCTCAGCACTTGTTTCGAGCTGAAAATTATCCCAACGACATTCGTCAACAAATCGACGACCGAATGCGTTTAGTCGGAACCAGCATCACTGCCGTAGAAGTCGCAAAAATTGCCTATGCCATTGACGAGCTCGTGAAGCGGCCGGAAGTCGACCCCGCGCGGATCGCGATGGTCGGTCTATCCTACGGTGGTTACTACGCACAGATGACTCCGGCGATCGACACGCGAATCAAAGTGTCGGTATCCAGTTGCTACTTTGGAGTTCAAGAGGGCCGGTACGAAAAAGATGAACTGTCGGTGCCGTCGGATTTTCGCTTCGCAAATCGAATAACGCTGTTCGACGATGCAGACATTGTGGCGCTTGTCTGTCCGCGAGCTCATCAGATTCAAGCCGGCTCCGGCGACAACGCCTCGCATCGAGAGAAGGGAAAGAGCATCGCCATTCGCGCAGCGGAGTACTTCAAGAATCTAAAGCTGAGCGATCGGTTTGAGCACGTTATCTTTACGGGCGGCCACGAGTTTCACGACGAATCCGCCTGGGCTTTCATTAAGAAACACCTGTAGGCGAAATCCACTGTTAGGCGAAATGTCTTTGCTCGAAGTTTTTAGCGCGTCATAAAACAGGACGCGAGGATTGTTTGAGCAACCGCCGCAGTCAAGTCGGTTGGATGAATGAATCAGGCCTGCCATTAGTTGCGTCTGGCAAGCTGCGATCTATTTGATAAACAACATTTCTTGATAAGTTGGCAGTGGCCACAGATCGTCGGCGACGACGCCTTCCAGGTCATCGACGACTTTTCGCACTGCATTCATTGCGGGAATGATGACATCACAACTGTAACGCGCCTCGGCCATCGAGTCGTCTGAATCATCCTCAGACATGGCGGCCGATAAGTTGGTGATACTATCCTGCAAAGATTTAACGAGCGACGTCAACTTGTCGAGTGTGTCGGTGTCGAATTCGTAGTCCAGCATTTTAAGATTGACACAGGTTGAGGCCAATTCGTTCTGATAACGAATGGCTGCGGGGAAAATCATTGTTTGCGCGATCTCAACCGTCA
>JBLHLE010000546.1:0-5687 GCA_047620805.1 Pirellulaceae bacterium | reverse complement strand
AATCGAACACCGAAACGCCCCCATCTCCGCTAAATTCCGCGTCGAGACGGAATAAACGATTTTCTTCATTTCCCACGATGGAGAATCCGTCGCCCGCAATTCCGTCGCCGTTGGCGTCCAATAGGTTTCCATTGAGGTCCGTGATCGTTGGACTCAATTCAAGTGCGTACACACCTTCGGGCAATTCGTAAGTTCCAAACGTCAATGAGACCGACGATCCATCGATAGCGATATGCGAATTTGAAAGCGGGATTTCCCGATCTGAATCGACGGGGGCATTTACGCCGAGATTGATCAAATGAATGTCACTCGGCGTCACAATAACTTCTTCACTGAACCGAATGTCGATCGTTTGCAAGGAGCTGCGTTGCTCCGACCAACTTGTCGGCTGCTCACCCTTGGCCAAATCTGGTGGATCGATTTGGCTGCCGTTGAATTGTAGGTCTGCAGTTATCGTCGGAGGTATGGCGTCAGAAGTGATGAAGCGGTTTTCGTACCACGTCAGGGCGTCGTCCGCGAACGATGTCGAAAGGATGTCTAAATCGCCGTCTCCATCTACGTCGCCTGCGGCAACGCCAATTGCGCCCTTCGCGGTCGTCGTGATGTCGTGCTGTAGAAACGAGCCATTGTTGTTTTGGTGCCAAGAAACTTTGTTTTCGTTTTGCGAAGCGGACAAGACATCCATGTCGAGATCTCCGTCAATGTCGACGACGATCATCGTGCCAATCGAGCCGAACTGCGTTGCGATCAAGTGCTCTGCGTAGTCCCCGTTCGGCAGAAGTTTGTACCAGGCAATTTTTCCGCCGCCCAGCATCCCTGCAACGATGTCAATTCGATCGTCGCCATCCATGTCGGCAAATCTGACTGTCCGCACGCCCACTGCCGTATCGGAAACGACGTGTTCGGTAAACACTTGGCTACCGTCATTCTCGAACCACGCGATGGTGTCGTCTTCCAGTGATGCCGCCAGGAAATCGACATCGCCGTCGCGATCGTAGTCTGCCGCGACGACCCCGTGGGCCGTAAGTGCATTCGTGGTCACTTGGTGTTCCACAAACCCTTGGGATCCGTCGTTTTCATACCAAGCCACCATGTTGTCCAACTCGGACGCAGCCACGACGTCATAGTCGCCATCCAGGTCGACATCGATCGTCGCGATCGAGTTCACTCGATTGTCACCGTTGTTGAGGATATGTCGAGTGAAAAGGAGTGAGCCATCATTCTCATACCAGTTTATCTTTCCATCGTTCCGCGCGGCGGCAACCATATCTAGGTCGCCGTCGCCGTCGAAATCTACTATATCTAACGAGCGAATGCCCTTCGCCAGACTTGAAGACACGAGTTGTTGGGCGGCGCCGAGTGTACCTGTGCCGTCGTTGGTGTGCCAAAAGATGCCCGCATCGGCGCCGATTACATCCGCATCACCATCTCCGTCGAGGTCAGCGGTGATGACTGTGGAGTCTGTCGCATCGCTAGTGTTGATAGCGTGAGCGCTGAAGTTGCCATTGGCCCTTTGGGCAGGGAGGATCGTCACTTGGTGGTCTTCCACTTCCCCATCGTCAGCAATGCCCGTCGTCGCAAGCCCCCCCGTGGAGCTGATTCGGAATCGAGAGACCGTTTGGCCGGGGACCGCCCAAACTGGAATCTGGATTTGAATTTCGTTAGTGCCGTCCTCAACGGAAAGATGACTGGCAATCCGTTCATTGTTTGCCGCCCACGTTCCATCGCCGTCGAAATCGATCCAGGCATCGACAAACGCCTCGGTGGTGACATTTTGGATTTGCAGGCTGATGATCGCCGACTGCCCGACTTGTAGTGGACCGAAAGTGACACCGTCTTCATCGGGTACATTGAGGTCGTCGCCAACCGCAGATCGCGCGGGCTGACCATCGGCCTCTGAGTCGCGAGCGATACCCAAGTAGGGGCCAACCGCGACGTGTGCTGGCCCTGAATCCTGCAAAAGCGTCGGGTACGGTGCGGGAGCGTCTCCGAAGTCCATCGCCAGAAGGCGGCGATCTTCCAGGGATTCTAATCGCAAAGAACGCCTCAATTGTTTTCGGCGTTCGCCGATTTGAAGACGAGTAAATTTGGAGCGTAGGGCATTCGTAGCCATCGTCGTTTACCTCTTTCATCGCGCAGCAACGCGATTGCGATAACAATGATTTAGCCTGCCCCATTCACATCCGTTCGGCTCTCACTTTACGATTGATTGCCAACGCAGAGATGAACAGTTGAAGTGCCAAATCTTAGCGAATCGGATACGTGGCATAAACACTGCGGTGATTGATCGAAACAAAATCGGCCAGAACAGTTAAAGCCGAGGAAGCGTTGTGTGGCTTGGTGAACAATAATTGATGACGGAAGATATGCGGATGGGGCGTGCAGTCATTGCTGGGTAGGACTAACTGGACAACGGATTCAATCTAATACTGTTTGTGAAAGCGCGGACGTGGCTGCGAGACCCTCGGGTGTATCAAGCTTGCCGGTCTTGTCAGTGAGATTTGTCGCGATATCGGACATCTGCGGCGAGAGTTTGCTGCAGAGTCCCAGCGCGACGGAGAGTGCGCTACCGCGTTGATTGAGCCTCAAATGCAATGTTCGGCGGCCGCGGGCCAGTCGCATCTTTAACGCCTGGAACGTGTATTCCAACCAACGGCCGCTACATCTAGATGTTAGGCCTTCGAGATAGCATAAGACGAGCGCGTCTCGATAGGAATCCGGAATCCGTTCAAGTTATTTGTAGAGCGTCCGAATCGTTTCCTGTTGTTCAATTCAATTACTACGAAAGGTGATTTGTCTTCATCAGATTTTTCTTTGATGTTCACTATCGGGTGAAGCGAGTTCAGCATCTGACGGCGGTTTTGTTTCCGCTGGCAACAGCAACGACGACTTCGACGCGTTAGTCGATACGATCGTCGCCGTCCGCACGGTCGACGACGAATCACCGGATGCGATCCCGCCCACAATCATCGACATAGCGCTAAATACGAATCAAACGGACCCGCTGGACTTAATTGAGAATTCACAACCCTCTTCATGGTCCGAGCGGAGAAGTGATATCGTCAGCATCGTACTGACATTTAGCGAGCCGATGGCCGTTCAAGCAAACGACTTCGTACTGACCAATCTTGGCGTGAATGCCCCCGCCGCAGCAGATACGATCGTTAACTTGTCCGCCGCGAATGTAGAAATCAACAACGAAGTTGTCGTCCTGAAATTCGGTTCCGACGAGTTACTCGATGGTGTCTACGAACTTCAGATTCTCTCAACTGCCGAAGATCGACGGGGCAATCAAGTTGACGGCGACGGAAACGGAATTGGGGGCGATGGTTTCCTGTATCAAGCCAATAACTCCAACAAGTTCTATCAACTGTCGGCCGACTGGAACGGCGATGCGGGCGTATCCGTGTTCGACTTCACCACCTTCTCTTATTGGTTTGGATCCGAAGTCCCAGCCGCTCCATCCTATGCCGACGTTAATAACGACGGCGGTGTAAGCGTGTTCGACTTCACGCCGTTCTCCGACAACTTCGGCGTAGCGATCGTCTACGAGACGGCATTCGCCACCAGCGTAGAGTTCTCCACAACGGACAGAATCGACTTCGATAGCGATGCGATCGCGCTAAATCAGCAGGTCGAGACAATCGCAAAACGAATCGACTCAGCCCCGGCACGAATCGACTCAGCCCTGGCACGAATCGACACTGAAACTACTGTGCGAGAATTTGAGCGTCGTGGTGACCTCGCACTGGCGGTGCTGTTGCTCGACGATAGTTTGCTCGACGATAGTTTGCTCGACGATAGTTTGCTCGAACAACTGGCCTTAAACTTGGTGAGATGGAGTGGCCACTGGTCTCCGAATGCTGGTTAGAGTCGAGTTCATGGGAGATGGTTATCGTTGGCGCTTGCTCTTCTTCGCATTTCGTTCTTGCTGTGTCTTTTTTTCTTTTTGGGAGCAGCACTTCGCGGAATTCGAGTTGGATTCTTTTTCGCTTCGCTCAACTCTTTTTCCATCATCTCGGGAGTCTCCAATGTAAGACGCCCGAATTTCCCTGCCTTGAGTTCATTGACAAAGATGGCGGAGACGCGGTCGTAGTCAACCACTCCTCCCTTGCGAAGGCACCCGCGTTTTGCTCCCAACATGTCCAACAACTGCAAAGCATCTTCGGGTAGTGACTCGAATTCGTAGCGAGCCATTAATGCGGCAATTTGAAATTGCAAATCAAAGATTACTGTTCGACATCGCTCGAGCAAAGTCGGTTGAACTAGAGTTCAACTACGACGCTACAGGAAAGCTATCTGAGAAGAACACAACGACATTTGAAACTGACTCCTCAAATAACTTTGGGAGTGAGCTAGGAAGCAAGACGGAGTTTTTCGTTTATGACGGTGAGAAGCTGATTGCAGCAGCAGATGATCAAGGTAAAGTAACGCATTCGTATCTTCGTGATCCAACGAATTCCGAACTGTTAAGCGTAGACACGTACGGGAACACTCCAGCGGTTGCATTTGTCTACTCGAGCTACCAGGGCGCTGTCAGCGACCTATACGTGATCTCGAACAATACGACTGTCGAAACTCACCGCGTGTCGCACACGGAATACAACGTTCCCACCGCAGGGCCGAAGGTTTGGGAGATCATTAGTGAGGTTGAGCCTGGAAGCACTTATGATTCGTTACTCAACCTGAATTTCTCGTACGGCCGTGTGCATAATTCGGCGACAGAACGCTTCTTTACTAGCCGGGATGCGGCCGTAGTGGAGGGCAACCACCGTTACGGCGGACCGGCGTCAATCGCTCGGACGGGGCTTGGGACAACCGATTCTAGATACGGGGCTCGAGATCCGGATTCGTTTTCCAGCATCTTTTGGTCGGAATACAAAAAGTCAGGAGCCGTCAATCGCGCCATGGGAATCGCCCGCGTGGCCGGCGGACTGCTTGAGTTGGGCACGGCCGCCGGGGCTTGTGTCGTGTCGTGGGGGCTTGCATGCATTCCTGCGGGCGCAGTCGCTGTAATTGCCGTTGACGACCTCCAGGCTGGCTTTAGGCAAATCTATTCTGGTGAAGAAGTCGACTCGTGGCGATACCAGGCAGTTGAATCACTTACTGGTAGTAAGTGGGCAGCGTTCGGTGTTGATCTTTCAACGGCCATTTTGCCAAGTGTAGTGCTCTCTCGAGCGGTCTCAAGTTCCGCGAAACTCATTAACTCAACCGACGAGTTAGTGGACGCAGCAAATGGCTTAAGAAACATCGACGAAATCGTAGAGGGTTCCGATGCTCGTCACTATAGTGATCTACTCACCTGTAGCAGCTTTGTTCCGGACACTTTAGTCCTGATGGCTGACGGCACTACTCGTTCAATTCAAGATGTCAAGCTCGGCGATTGGGTCCTGGCTACCGACCCAGAAACAGGGGAACAGGGCCCACGGCAAGTCACTGACCTTATTTTCAGCGAAGGTGAAAAAGAACTCGTCGAGATCCTGATCGATGGTGAAATTGTCACCGCTACCGACGAGCATCCATTCTGGGTTGTCAACGAAAACAATTGGTTCAATGCGGAAGACCTCCGGGTGTAGCTGTCAATTTTTGATTGCTATTTCAGATTTTTGAGAATTCTGTTAGTCGATAGGAATGTCAGTCGAGAATCAATCAATAACCGATGTACGTGATGAAACGATCCGGCAACA
>JBLHLE010000545.1:0-5693 GCA_047620805.1 Pirellulaceae bacterium | reverse complement strand
CGATTTCGTACTGACGACCTGCCGCAACCCACTTCCAGTACGCAATGCTGCCATCGCGAACAAATCGAATTAGTTGAACGCGTATTTCCGGTTCTGCTCGCTGACGGTCGTAGGTGGATCGCCAGAGTTCGGCACGACGAGCATCAATATCTCGATTTCGCAACAACGGCAAGTTGACACCTGCCTTAAACTCTCCGCCGTCATTCGTTTGGCGTTCCAGATACCACGGCTGGAAGTCGCCCCTACCGACTCGATACCCACCGAAAACTTCGCCACCTTGGTAGATGGGTCGGGACAATCCTGCACTGTTGCGGTACGTTTCGTAGAAGCCGAGTGGGCCATTCTCACTTGCTGCTTTGAACTTTGTGTCGAACGCTCCCCATGCAGCAATCTGATTTCCCTGGGCGATTTGGTTTTGTTGATAGGCGGCTTCTAGAAGTGGAAACGTGGAGTGTATTGACCGGACGACATGGTCGATTGATAGTGTGGGTGCGCGAATATCCAGTTCTGGAACTGGTACGATTTCGATTGATTGTTGTGTATTACCTGCTGCAGACTGATGACGTGCATCCGCCGGAGCATCGCTTCGATCTTCAGTTGTTTCTTTGCCTCTGGCCGCATCGTCATCGTGATATGTAGCGAGCATGAGAATTGCGACCTCATCCTGCCCTTCCTCGTTCCGGATTTTTTCGGCTGCTGCAGGCACACTGGCCATCGTCGCTGGGGTCGCCATCGTCGCTGGGGTCGCTGGGGTCGCTGGGGTCGCTGGGGAGTGATTGGATTGCGAGGATGCGCATCCACAGATCGTCACAAGCAGCACGAGCGGTACAATCTGTACCCATTCGTGAGAGCGAATTGCTTGCGAGCAGTACATGGTCAAACCTCGGTGTCGGTCGCGTTATCAGAACTAAGATTATCCGTTCAATCGGCATTTTCGCCCTCGGTGTTACAACCAGGACTCAAAACACCGATTGGCCGGACTAGGGGAACTTTAACGACTAAGCTGATTGCAACGACCAGTAAATCGCAAGATTCGGAGTCAGCTGACATTTCGGGAACATTGCGTGTCGATACGCTTTGAGTTTCGTACTAGGGAAGCTCAGAATGAAACAGACCACGAAAGGGAAACCGACGCTTATCGTGCTGCTCCGCGACGTAGGCGGTCCATGATTGCGAGGCCCAGTTCAAGTTCCGGAACTGGCCTCGCAATGATTAGGTCTAAGCCGAGCGCATCGAGACGCCGTAACGCGGCAAACAGATTGACGGCTGCCTCTCGGAAACAGCCCTGTTCGGAAAGCACCTCAATCGCAGAAAACCCTACGGAAGAGATCGGCCGTTGAAAGCTCAATAAGCCCACTTTCTTCTGCCTTTCCCTCTCGACCGCCGGCAACTCATCTGTCGCCAGCACGAGCCGTGTCGCAGGTGAGTAATGACGAAGTAATTGGCCGGGCGACGCAGGTCGCCACTCTTCATGCACGCGGATTGTGACTGCCCCCACGATTTTTTCGATTTCCTCTAAACTTACTCCGCCGGGCCGCAGCAACGTAGGGCAACCGTCCGGCGAATCTACGAATGAAATAACGGTCGACTCCACTCCGATTCGGCAAGGCCCATCGTCCAGTACGATGGGTAATTGGTCTCCGAACTGCTCGACGACGTGGGCGGCTGTCGTCGGACTGATTGCTCCGAACCGGTTCGCGCTGGGGGCAGCGAAGGGTACGCCAGCAGCGCGGATCAATTTACGAGCCAGATCATGAGCTGGGCATCGGACCGCGACGCTCGACAATCCGGCAGTGACAATGTCGGGAACGCATGGTTGTTTTTCTAGCACTAGTGACAGCGGGCCCGGCCAAAACTCCTCGATCAACTTGATCGCCAGAGGAGGAACGCACGTGGCCACGTCCGACACTTCTGCAGGCTCCGCGACATGCACGATGAGGGGGTCGAACCGCGGCCGTCCTTTGATTTCAAAGATGCCAGCAACGGCCACGGCGTCGAATGCATTCGCTCCCAAACCGTAGACGGTCTCGGTCGGAAATGCCACGAGGCCGCCACGGTGAATCGCAATGGCGGCCTCAATGATATCTTGGTCTGTCACCATGAATTGTTCTCCATCGTATTGCGAGATCTAGCGGATTCACCCGCACTGCTGGCTTCGCGAATTGGTCTTCAGGATGCCAAGAGCTACAAACGCGGCTCCGATGCCAATGCCGTTGTCGATGCTGCAGACGGTTACACCGGAAGCACAACTGGTCAACATATTACACAAAGCGTCAATGCCTCCACCGCTTACTGCGCTGGGCGACGTGCTTTCCATCCCGGTTGTCCGGATTGGTGATAGTTAGCGAATGCATGGATGAAGTGGCAACGAGCGGAGTGTTCTACAGGCCTGAACTCGAACGAGAACCCAGAACACCGTGCAGCGCAAGCAACTCGACAAGTAGTTGCACGGCTTCGTCCCGGCCCATGTCTTGCGAAGGGAGTGTCAGGTTTGCGTTTTCTGGTTGTTCGTACTCGCAAGTCACTCCCGGAAAGTCGCTGATTTCACCGCGGTCTGCGGCTTGGTACCGACCACTTTCGTCTCGTTGCCGGCATACGTCGATCAGTGTGGATAGGTGAACTTGCAGGAATCGATCTGGACCAACTAACCGCCGGGCTCGTTCACGAACATGTGCGTGCGGCGCGACGAACGCGGCTATGCAGATAAGGCCAGAATCGTTCAGTGTCTTCGCGATCTCTGCCGCTCGGCGAAGATTTTCCGAACATTCTTCTGCAGAAAATCCGAGGTCGCGGCTGATGCCGAAACGCATGTTCTGCCCGTCCAGAACAACACATTTCTTACCGGCGTCAAACAATTGCTTTTCGAGATCGAGAGCGAGCGTTGTTTTTCCCGCGCCGCTTAGACCAGTGATCAAGATTGTGAATGGCACTTGGCCGTAAGTGGCTTCACGTTTGTCGTCGGAGATGTGACTGATGGCTCTTTGCAAACGCATCCCGGTCGGTTCGTCGTCCCAATGTTCGGCAGTTGCCTCGTCGTTGTCCCAATGTTCGGCAGTTGCCTCGTCGTTGTCCCAATGTTCGGCAGTTGCCTCGTCGTTGTCCGGATCGAGCAACATGCCAGCGGCGACCGTTTCGTGATTAATTCGATCAACGAGGATGAATGAACCCGTTTCTCGATTTCGCCGATAGGGATCAAACATCAGGGGGGCGTGAAGCGATATTCTGCAACGACCGATCTCGTTAAGTTGCAGTGTTGCGGCGGGCGAACGATGCAGCGTATTGACGTCGATCGAATAACGAACGCACTGGACTTCGCCCGATGTGCGGCGGCTGGTGTGCTTTACCCAGTACTGCTTGCCGGGAACCATGGGTTGTTCGGACATCCAGACAAGCATTGCCTCGGCCTCGCGACTCACGTGTGGCCGGTTTCCTGGGCGAACAATCATGTCGCCGCGTGCAATATCGATCTCATCGTCGAGGGTGACCGTCACCGATTGAGGCGGGCCAGCTTCGTCAAGGTCGCCGTCGCGTGTAACGATTCGGCGAACACGAGATGTCTTCTTCGAGGGAAGAACGACTATATCATCACCGACGCGAAGCGTGCCCGACGCAATCGTCCCGCTAAAGCCTCGGAAGTCGGCGTCGGGCCGATTGACCCATTGCACGGGGAACCGAAGATCGCGCATGTTGCTATCCGCGCCAACGTAAACATTCTCAAGTAGGTGCAACAACGAACCATCTGCATACCACAACGTGTTTGCACTTGGCTCGGCGATGTTGTCGCCCTTCAAAGCAGACAATGGTATGAACCGGATGTCCGGGATGTCCAGTCTTTCCGCGAACTTTCGGAAGTCCGAACAGATTCGATCGAAAACGGTTTCGTCATAGTCAACCAGGTCCATCTTGTTGACCGCCAGGATGACGTGCTTGATTCCCAGTAGCGACACGATGAACGCGTGGCGTCTTGTCTGTGTAAGAATTCCCTTGCTGGCATCGATCAGAATCACTGCAAGGTCGGCCGTCGATGCCCCGGTTGCCATGTTGCGAGTAAACTGCTCGTGACCAGGCGTATCGGCAATGATGAACTTGCGTTTGGACGTGGAAAAGTAGCGGTAAGCTACATCGATTGTGATTCCCTGTTGGCGTTCATCTTCCAGCCCATCGAGGAGTAACGCCGTATCGATCTCGTCGCCGTTCGTACCGTGTTTCTCGCTGTCTTTAAGAAGTGCCGCGATTTGGTCGTCGTAGATCGCTCCTACTTCGAGCAGCAGTCGCCCGATGAGTGTACTTTTACCATCATCGACGCTTCCACAAGTAATGAATCGTAGCAACTCTTTGGTGGAATGTTCCGCCAAGAATTGTCGGCCAGCGGCTTCGCACGAGTGGTTCGTTTCAACAGCAGTCATCGATTTGAGCCTCGATTAAGTGTGAATTTGCGTTTCGGTGACATCCCGTCGCCATCCCACGGCGGGATGCCTCGAATACATGGACGCCCGCTTCAGAAATACCCTTCTCGTTTCTTGCGTTCCATCGCGGCTGATTCGTCGCGGTCGATTGCTCGCCCCTGACGTTCGGACAATCGGGTGGTCGACATTTCGTGTACGATCTCTTCAATTGACGTGGCATCCGACTCGACAGCCCCCGTCACGGGATAACAGCCAAGCGTTCGAAACCGTACGGTTTTCATTTCTGGTATTTCGCCAGCCTGTAATCGCATTCGATCGTCATCGACGACAATCAAGTCGCCGTCGCGATTCACTACCGGTCGCGGCCTTGCAAAATAGAGTGGCACGATAGGGATTTGCTCCTGCAGGATGTATTGCCAGACATCTAACTCCGTCCAGTTCGATAGCGGGAACACACGCAGGCATTCATCTGACCGTTTCCAGGTATTGTAGAGATTCCACAACTCCGGCCGCTGGTTGCGAGGATCCCAGCGATGCTGTCGATCACGGAATGAGAAGACACGTTCCTTCGCTCGCGAACGCTCTTCGTCGCGCCGGCCACCCCCGATCGCTCCATCGAAGCCGTAACTGGTCAAGGCTTTCTTCAACGGCTGCGTTCGCATCACGTCGGTATAGACCTTGCTGCCGTGATCAAACGGATTGATGCCCGCTTTCACACCCTCTTCGCTCACATATGCAATCACGTTCAGCCCCAGTTCGGCTCTTGCGTACTGCTCGCGGAACTCAATCATTTCGCGGAACTCCCATGTGGAATCGATGTGCAATAGCGGAAACGGCGGCTTGCTTGGATAAAACGCCTTCAGTGCGAGATGCAAGATCACCGACGAATCTTTGCCAATCGAATAAAGCAGTACTGGATTGTCGAGTTCCGCGACAACCTCACGCAGAATGTGGATGCCTTCGGCTTCCAGCTTCTGTAGATGTGACGACTTGGTCAGGGACGCATGGCCGAGTTGGCTGGACGTCTCGGCAACGGTGGTTGGACTTGGCATAACAAATTCCCTTGTGAAGTTTATGATTGGAGGAACCGTGGCTGCATCTACATCAACGGGCGGTAGTTGTCCTGCTCGAAATCGTATACCAAGAACAGTCCGCTCTCGGCGCGGTAGAACAAACCGTATGTCGCCAATTCACCGTTTTCACAACGGCTGTGAACGACCGGTATCTGGAACATTTGCCGTACCTGCACGGAAAACCTGGATTGCGCATCTCGATTGTGCTTATTCG
>JBLHLE010000544.1:0-5698 GCA_047620805.1 Pirellulaceae bacterium | reverse complement strand
TGCCGTGACTTTGAGATTGCTGAGCGCGAAGTTACCGTTCCCAGCCCGCCCCGGTCCGCCTTGCGGAAGGGACTTGTCCGCCTTCGTCTCAATTCGCAACGCGCTGATGCTGCGAACGGAACTGTGCAATACAAGATTGTAGGTATCGAGCGCCGGGTTGGCACCGCTGGCCAAGACAGAGCCGTCGGCGAGTTTTGTCAACGTGGCGCCGCCCGCCGATTTAAACTCAACCATCGCTGCATCACTCCAACCCGAAGTCAGCGGTTCGTCTTTGCGATTTGCATCCCAGGCTGCGAATGCGGCGGGAAGCTTCTCGTTGTCGTAACGAACAAGTTCGTCGGCGAGTTGCTTTTTCTCTACCTCGAATTTTGCCATTGCTGCTGGGTCGTTCGGTTTAATTGGAAGCGAGATGTTGCTCCTAACAGTCTTCGTAAACGTCGAAACCAATCGGTAGTAGTCGGCCTGCGGAATGGGATCGAACTTATGATCGTGACAGCGAGCGCAACCGACCGTCAATCCCAACATACCCGTGCCGACCGTCGCCACCATGTCGTCCAGTGCGTCGTAGCGAACGCGTTCGACCTCATTCGCCGTAATCTGAGTTGGATACACCCCCGCGCCCAGAAAACCTGTCGCCATCATCGCCAACGGGTTATCCGGCGCAAACTCATCGCCGGCAATCTGCCACCGCACGAAATCGTCGTAGGGTAGGTCTTGATTGAAAGCTTTAATGACGAAGTCGCGATAATGAAAGGCATGAGGTCGATCGTAATCGTGCTCGAATCCATGACTTTCAGCAAACCGTGCCACGTCGAGCCAGTGTCGCGCCCAGCGCTCGCCAAATCGCTCATCATCCAACAGGCGATCGATTAACTCGTCGTACTTCTGAGCACCTTGGTCGGCCAGATACGAATCGACTTCTGCAGGCGTGGGGGGGACTCCGAGTAAATCGAGGTACAAACGCCGAACGAGAATTCGATCGTCCGCGTCGTTGTTCAATGTCGTCTTGAAGTCAGCCTGTTTGGCGATGACGAAGGAGTCGATCTCGTTAGCTCGACGATTGCCAGTCCGCACCTGCGGGGGTGCATGACGCTGTAACTCTTTGAATGCCCAGTAGTCAATCTTCGAAGCGTCCACGACACGCTTCGTCCAATCATTAACTTCACTTTCGTCGACCAATGGTTTGTCGTAAGGAGCGCCGAGGTCAATCCA
This sequence comes from Pirellulaceae bacterium, assembly GCA_047620805.1. Classification (GTDB taxonomy): domain Bacteria; phylum Planctomycetota; class Planctomycetia; order Pirellulales; family Pirellulaceae; genus JBLHLE01. The sequence continues at coordinate 4,486 of JBLHLE010000544.1, read as the reverse complement.
CTTGCCGATCGACGCCACCACCTTGTTCGACAGCTTGGGAGCATCCTGAGGCATCTCGGGCTCTTGCCGATGAGAGATCAACTGCATCAATCGACTCTCGCCGGACTTTCCAGGGATCAAAGCCTTTCCCAATGTTCCACCCGCCAGCAATCCCTCGCGGGTCGTGATATTGAATTCTCCCTCCGTTTCCTTGCCGCCATGACATCGCAGACACTGAGTGACCAGAACTTGGCGAACTTCTGTTTTAAATAAGTCGCGACCAGCTGCCATTTGCTTGGCGTGATCTGGCGAGACCTCATCGGCGAAGCCGAATTGGGCAAACGGAGATCCCGACAGCAGAACGACTGAAAGTAGGAGACCGGAGAGTAGTGTTTGAAAGTAGCTTCGTTTAGGCATGATAGTCGGCAGGTCCGATGGAATTGGGGCTCAAGTGACATCGTCCACAGTATAACCCCTGCGGGTCGCAGAAAGAAACTTTGCGGACTCGTCAATTTCGACAGATTGGAAACGCGGTGTCCCGAACGGCGTGTCCGGAGGCATTTTTGTCCGCCGGAGTTGCTGCAAACTGCGTTCTGAGCATAGCCTTAGGTGGCGAATCGCACCCCAGATCGGTCATACCAAAGGGTTTCTCGGCTAAGCCGGTGACCATGTTATCATGCCTTATAATCACTGACGCCAAACCCACCTCGGGAGCTGTCGATTTAATCGCGTGTCGCGCAAGCAATTTCCCTGGGCCCCAAACTCTTACTCTCAAAGGGCAAGGCTTTGCCCGCCAGGCCCGCAGGTTCGTCTGTCAAAACCTCATTGTGAGTGTACTACTTAGAGGCAAATTCGGAGTACTTCCTTAGAGAGGCAATTTCTCTTTTGGCAGGCCAGACGCGGATTAACCAGACACTGGATTAAACCACGGCGATCGAGTTGTTGTGCGCAGAACGGCGGTCCTTCGCACAATGACTTGGCCTGTCATGAGCACGCTTTGCCGGGACAGCGATCATCCTCCGATTGCCACATTCCTCGCCGGCTGGTGCAGACCTTGTGCTCCAACCCATCTGATGTGTGGGATTCAACGGCTTCACGAAAGGATCGGCAAACATTCTCGTCGCTTTCCTTTCTTCAACTTATCACTCTTCTTTCATTGCCCGCCGTTTCGTTCTCGCCCTGGTTCAGCAGGCGTCTTCCGCGAGTTTTGTATTACAAGTTCGGCAGTTCTTTGCCGAGTTCGCCCTCCAAAAAACGCGGCGATAATGCCGACTCCGACACACTCACCCACTCGAATTGCGACCTATACTTGCGCACTTACCCGACGCCCCGAATGCGTTTTCACAGCAGTTTAATGTTTATAACTAAGGTGACAGTTATGTCGGATGCCAAGGTCTGGCTTAATGCTCTTCTAGATCAGATGGTCGACATGCAAGGATCCGACCTACATCTCACGAGCGGTGTCGAGCCCTATATGCGACTGAATAATGACATCGTAATGCTGGACGAGAAGATCATTCCGCCGGAAAACGTGGACGAGATGGTTCGCTCGCTCCTGACGACCTACCAGATCGAAACTTTCGAACGCCAACAATCTGTTGACATGGCGTTTTTCTCCGACAGAGATGACCGTTTTAGGGCCAACGTCTTCCGACAACGAGGTACGTCTGCAGCGGTAATTCGACACTTGCAGGGTGGCTCTCAAACGATGAACGAGCTGATGCTGCCACCGCAACTGCACGAGTTGTCGGAGTACCACCATGGATTGGTCTTAGTCACGGGAGCGACAGGAAGCGGCAAGTCCACAACGCTTTCGACCATTCTCAACAGGATCAACGAGACTCGGGCAAGCCACATTCTTACGATCGAAGACCCGATTGAATTCATTCACCAAAATAAAAAGAGCCTCATCCGGCAGCGCGAACTACATTCCGATGTCCCCTGCTTTGGGGATGCGCTACGGGCCGCCTTGCGAGAAGATCCGGACGTCATCTTGGTCGGCGAAATGCGAGACCTGGACACCATTCGCGCCGCCATCACCGCCGCCGAGACAGGCCACCTCGTCTTTTCCACTCTTCATACCGGCAGCGCATCGGCCGCGATTTCCCGCGTTATCAGCCAATTCCCGGCCGCGGAGCAGTCCACGGTCAGGATGCAACTCGCCACTTGCCTGAAAGCTGTCGTCTCGCAGCGACTAGTCCACCGCTCTGACAATACCGGTCGCGTTCCGATCATCGAACTCATGATAGTAAACTCTGCCATTGCGAATCTGATCCGCACCGGCGACACCGCTCAAATTCACTCCGTCATGCAAACAGGTCTAAAAGACGGCATGATCATTGTGGAACACTCGCTCGCCTGCCTCGTCGTCCACGGCATCCTCGACTTGCAGGATGCCGAGCGACTTGCATCCGACCCGAACATTCTCCACTCGCGGATTGAGATGATCCGCGAACCGATGTCGGTTTAAAGACAGACAGATAATCTGAACATTCATTCATTTCAAATCCGTTGAACCCGCACAGGAGCAATAAGAACATGACAACCAACGCAAATGAAGCCATTTCGCCAGCAGCAGAGCCAACCCAAACACAGCGAGACTGGTCTCGAATCAACGCCAGTGAAGAGCAAATCGATGTTCTCATTCAACTTGGCGTTACGATTTCAGGAGAGTTGGCCAACAAATCATTGGGCGGAATTGCCGTAGTGATCGAAAACGCCTCCAACCTTGAGTTGGGTCAGGGAGTAACGGTCACGTACTACGGTGCGCCCGTAAAAGCCATAGTTCGCCGCCTGCATCCTATCGAAAATGGCCGCACCGAAGTCGGCTTAGAATGGCACTACTCAGATTAGTCCGATTTCCCACCTTCGATTTTTAAAGCTACGGTTGTTCATGGTGCGCATCGGTACGTATTGAATCATTAGGTAGAGTGCGATGATCAAAGAACCAATACTCCTAGTTACTATTTATGTACTCCTGGCAATTATCATTCGGTTCTGGAAGCCTAACCTCTTCACGGGGGCTTTGCTTGCCATCGTAATGATCGCCTCGTGTACTTACATAGGCAAGACCAAGTACCCTGAAGTACTCGAATCTTACCATTGGATGCGGGGACAGGTACTGGCGATATCCTCGTCGGGCCACTCCGTATATGCGCCCCAGGTTGGCTCACCCTACCCCGATCTCGAATTACTCGACCAGAATGGCAGTGTCACTCGCCTCTCTGACTTCAAGGGAAAGACGATTGTGATCGAGCCGTTTGGCTCCCGCTGCCCCGCCTGTATTGCCTTCTCTGGTGGTCATCGCAAGGGCGGATATCGCGGAATGCTACCGCAACGAAACCTGAAATCGTTTGAGCAGTACGCCAAGCAATACGGCGGAGTCGATTTGGGACGCGACGACATCGTCTTTGTCCAACTTTTCCTTTACGATCATGAAATGCAACCTCCGAACTTACGTGAAGTGAAGAGGTGGGCAGACCATTTCGACTTCAAGAGATCAGAGTACAACGTAGTGTTGCAAGGCACGGCAGAATTACAGACCGAACTCACCAAGTCAATGGTCCCTGGATTCCAATTGGTCGATCGGAATTTCGTCCTGCGAGCCGACAGCACTGGACACAAACCACAGCACAACTTCTACACCGAATTCATTCCGATGTTGAAGGATCTAACCAAGTAGACCGATGCAAACCAAACCCAAAACAAATCATCGCTCGGCGTTCTCGTTGCTGGAACTGCTGGCAGTTATAACGATAATCGGCATCATTTCAGCGGTGGTCATTCCGCGCATTGGCTACTCGACTCGGATCGCGCGAAAAGAAGCTTGCCACCAATACCGAGGCGAACTAAACGGAGCGATCGAGCGGTATTTCTTTAACGAGGGAACCTTCCCTTCGCTCGATGACATCCACGGTCCCGACTATCTGCCTGACGGTGCACCCAAATGCCCTGTGACCAAAACTGACTATGCACTCGACCCCGATACGGGAAGAGTAATCGGACACGATCACTGACAAGCGCCTCCGTCGCATGCCACTTTCGCTCACATCCCACTCTGCGCTTCGCGCAGATACGGCCGTCAAAGCTGGCTAAACCGCTACGGCCCCCACATCAGCACTCTCGCGGCCTCTATTCTTGAGAAGTTCGCCATTCGCGGCTCAATCTCTTCTGCTTCATTCCCGACGGTAAGGTACTTATTCTGCAGGACCCGAATTGCGCCTACTTGCGCTGACAACGGAATCGGAAAATAAATGTGGACGCCTCATACAAACCGAAGACGGCGCAACCAGCGAACGCGGCTTGGCGCCGCTGTCGTGGAATTGGCGATTTGCCTCCCGATAGTGATGCTGATAGTCGCCAGTACTCTAGAGATCAGCAGCTTGATTTTTGTCTATCAGTCGCTCCAAGCAGCGGCTCACGAATGTTCACGCGTCGCCGCAAAACGCGAGGGGACGATCGAATTGGTGCAATCTCGGCTGGATGAAATTCTGAGTCAGCGTGGCGT
>JBLHLE010000543.1:0-5707 GCA_047620805.1 Pirellulaceae bacterium | reverse complement strand
AACCGTCCGACCGCTGACGAGAGCGCGGGGATCGTCGAGTGGATCGCGGCGCGGATTAAGGAGGGCGAAGCGGCGCGGATGGCGCGACGCGATCGCGTTTCTTATAACCGGCTGACGCGCGACGAATATGTCAACACCGTGCGTGATTTCATCGGCGTGCAATACGATGCGACCGATCCCGGCGGCTTGCTCGAGGATCCGGAGTGGAACGGTTTCGAGCGTCTTGGTTCGGTCCTGACGTTGTCTCCAACGCATATTGAAAAGTACATCAGAGCGGCCGAAATAGTATTGAGCGAGGCGTATCCCGAGAAGCCGACCGTATATGTTGACGGTGGCAGACGGGTCGAGAACGTCAATCCCGGTCATCCACACTATGAGCGTCTGCAGAAAACGGGCCAGCTCGACAAAGTGCGAAAATTGATCTGGGCAAACGACTTGCACCACGGCGGCAGTCCGTTCACCCGGGAAGCCAACTATTCCGGCGCGGGCATCTACGAATTCAGTTACACAATGAGTGGTCTCAAGGCCGCTGGCCAAGCGGCTCCGCGATTTCAGGCGTATGCACCCAATCTCGACCGCGTGCTGTTCGAGCAAGACATCATCGCTCCCGAGGACAAGCCGATCACAGTAGTGTTTCGCGCTCACTTTCCGTCGACAGGCGGACCGAGTATCCATTTGATGAACATCGCCGGACGTCTCAATCAAACTCACCGCTCGGCCCGTCACGGGAACAAACCCTTCGTCAACTTTGCAGAAGAGCGTTTGCCCTGGCAGATGAAGATCATCGGTGACGATGGCCTGCCACTGCACTCGGTATTGGTTCTGGATTCGATGTCTGTTCGCGGCCCGATTATATCGGACGAGGTGCAGGAGTGGCGGAAGACCTACATGCCCAACGAAGAGGGAAATATGGAGCAAGTTCGCGCCAGCCTCGGTGCGATGGCGAAGCGGGCGTTCCGGCGTCCGCTCTATGACGGCGAGCTCGATTTTTACGTCAACATCGTCGCAGACGAGACGGCGGCCGGAGAGCCGTTTGTGAATGCGGTAAAAACGGCCATGATCGGGATCCTCTGCTCGAAAGGCTTTCTCTTTATTGCCGAGGGCGATCCCGATTCTGATCGGCCCACGCTGAACGATTGGGAGATTGCAGCGCGACTGTCATATCTGCTCTGGAGCACGATGCCGGATGCCGAATTATTCGCCGCCGCGGAGCAAGGCAAGCTGCGAGATCGCGCTGAACTGAAGCGCCAAGTCGCTCGCATGTTGACCGATTCCCGATCGGAACGGTTTACAAAGTCGTTCTCTGCTCAGTGGCTCCATCTCCGCAAAGTCGGCATGTTTCCGCCCGACAAGAAGATCTACGGGAACTACGATGCCCATCTCGAAAAAAGTATGATCGGCGAGACACAGGCGTATTTCAAAGAGGTGTTAGATCAAGGTCTGACGTTGCGTGAGTTTATCGATTCTGACTGGACCATGGTGAATCCGCGTCTGGCAAAATTCTATGGGGTTCCGAATGTCACGAAGGACCAGTTTCAGCGCGTATCGGTCAATCCGGACCAGCATCGCGGTGGGCTGTTAACCCAAGCCGCACTTCTGTCGCTCACATCCGATGGTACGCGGCATCGTCCGGTGCATCGCGGCGTCTGGTTGTCGGAAGCGATTTTCGGCAAGACACCGCCGCCGCCGCCAGCCAATGTAGAGCCTATCGAGCCGAATCCAGTAAACTCGCCGAAAGCGACGCTGCGAATGAAGCTGAACGCCCACAAGCATGATCCGAATTGTGCGTCGTGTCACAAGAAGATCGATCCGCTGGGATTTGCCTTCGATAATTTCAACGCCATCGGCGAATGGCGTACCCACGAAAAAGTAACCGGGACGGGCGATGATCCCTTAGTCGACGCCAGCGGAGAATTGCCCGATGGCCGCACGTTTAAGAACGCAAAAGAATTCAAACAACTGTTGCTGGCAGATCTGGATGCGTTTAACAAAACTTTCGTCGAAAAACTGGCCATCTATGGACTGCGGCGGACCGTCACATTTGAAGACCATGATGATCTGGCGGCGATTGCCAAAGTTGGCCGCGAACAAGATTACAAAGTAAAAGATATCGTCGAAGCATTTGTGTTGTCCGAATTGTTTCAGAAACGATAAGAACCAAAAGAGAGCATCTCATGAACATAAAAACCGATCGCTCGCAATTAGACCGTCGCCACGTTCTTCGTGGAGCAGGCGTGTGCCTCGCGCTGCCTTTGCTGGAGTGCATGCTTCCCTCTGGTCTGGCGGCTGCGGAACGTCCAATGGCACCTCCGAAACGGAGCGTCTTCCTCTATATTCCCAACGGCGTCAACACGCTGACATGGCAGATCGAACAAGCGGGCGCGGATTACGAATTCTCCACGGCGTTAAAGCCTTTGGAAAAGCATCGGGCCGATCTCTCGCCGATTAGTGGATTGCACCACCCTAAGTCACAGGCCCATCACAATTGCGAAAAGGTCTGGCTCACTGGTGAAAGAGTCCCAGCGAATGGCGGCGCCTTTCGCAACACCGTTTCGGCGGACCAGGTGATGGCCGAAGTGCAGGGCAAGTTTACTCGTTTTCCTTCCCTGGAGATGGCAGTCGAAGGCAGTTCGTTGGCCTGGTCTCGCGATGGGATTCAGCTGCCGGCGGAGAACAGCGTGAGTTCGATTTTCAATCGGATGTTTGGAGAGCAGCGGGGAGGGAAAGACGCGGTTCGCCGCCGTCTGGCTCGTCGCGGTAGTATCCTCGATGCAGTCATGGGCGATGCTAGTTGGACAAACAAAAAGCTCGGTGCAAAGGATCGTACCAAGCTGGACGAATACCTCACCGCCGTTCGCGAAGTTGAAGTGCGAACTGAACGCGCCAGCGCCTGGCTCGAAGTACCGAAGCCAGAGATCGCCCAATCGGAAAAAGATCGATTTACTCGCCAAATGAACAAAAGCCAAGTTCGCGACTATCACCGCCTGTTCTACGACTTGATTGTTCTGGCACTCCGCACCGATATGACCCGCGTTATCACCTGTATGATTTGCAGTGAATCCGGTGGTGGCGCTATTCCCGACATTGGCATTTCGCAAGGCCGTCACTCGCTTTCACACCATAACGGTGATCCCGAACAACTCCGCCGCCTCACCGAGACCGACACGTTTCTGGTCGAGCAGTTGAGTTATTTCTTAGATCAATTGAAAGCTCACAGCGACGAACAAGGACCGTTGCTTGACACCACTCAAGTGCTGTGGGGAAGTGGCATGTCCTACGGTCATAGTCACGGCCTCGCGAACCTTCCTACCGTCTATGCCGGTGGCAAGAAGTTGGGCGTGAAGCATGGTCAACACGTTGATTACAACCTCCCTAAGATCGGGAAGTACAACCTCGCCAACGCCAACTCGCACTACAAGATTTGTGGCGGACCGGTCGACGGCGATGCGAGATTGAGCAACTTGCTCCTGACTATGATTCAGCGCATGGATTGCGAAACCGATCAGTTTCAAGACAGCCTTGGAACAATGTCTGAGGTCGTGGCGTAAACCCATTTTCAATACGATTCCCTTACTCTTACCGTTACTCTTACTCCCTGCAGATCGCCGGCTTTCGGACAAACGGATGTACTGAAGAGTAGGATAATGAAATACCTCGAATAACGATTATTGATATGCAAAGAATAACATTCCTACTTCTGACGACCTGCTTGTACTTAACCGCCGACTTCGTACTCGCGGCGGAACCGGCGAGCTACCGAACTGACGCCAGCTCAGACATGTCCCTTCCGTGGTTTGAACCTGTGCCTGGCGAGTTCCCTCGGGAAGAGTTTGCACACTACGTGGCGGGAGAAGTCATCGCTGTCGATCACGTGGAACGCCAACTGAAACTTCGCGTCGACCGCAAAGATGGGCGGTCCGGACAGGACGAAGCAATCGATGTTGCGATGCTGCCCTACGCAACCATTTTCTATCGGAACGCGCCCGCGTCCCTGCGTGATATTCCGATCGGAACGCACCTCCACGGTCTGTTTTACATCCGACCCGAAGAAGAACGATTTTGGGAAGTGCGAAACGGTAACATTCAGCGGAGAAGCGGCAAGAATGGAAACGCGTCAGCCGAGGTCGATTTCACGCGTTGCTTTCGCTTGGAAGATGACTTCAGCTTTTACGCGAGGAAGAATCAGATCTGGAAGATCGACAGCCTAGTCCCTCCCCTACCCGTCAAGGAAGGCGACTTTACCGACCTTTCGCGTGGGGTCATCGAAAAGAAGCTCACCGCCACGCTTCAAGTTGACGGAAAGCCCTCCGGCGAACCAAAGTTGTTCGATCTGATGGCCAGCACTACCGTATTTCGCGGCAACGGTTTTGGAGAACTCGCCGACATCCAACCAGGCCAGCTCGTGCAGATGAACCTCACTTGGGCAACTCTTTTCGGCCCTGGACGAGTCACCGATGTCTGGCTGGACGATGAGAGTCGAGTCGGTGCCACTACCCGTCAACTCCAACGTCATCACCGGCACATTCGCGAGCACGGTCTGCCGGGATGGGTCGCGGCGGTTGACGATCGAGAGCGAATTGTCACCATTACCTTCTTCGATAGTGTTGATCCAATCTTGTTCAAGGAGCTACCCAAGACCAACCCCAAACCACTCGGTTGGCCGACCTTAGAGTACAACTGGGGCAACATTGCTGCAAAAGGAAATATCATCGTTGTTCGAGAATGTCTCATGAGTTACGACCAAGTCAACGATCGCAAGGGCGGCAACATTCTGAAGATTGGCAAAGTCCCCGTTCAGCCCGGTTGCAGCGGAGTTCAGATTCAGGTGCAGTGCGGCATTCTATTGGAAGGTTTTCGGCCGCAAAAACTCGTGCGATTTTTTCCGGCCACTTGGCCAGTCGTCTCTCTTCCCAAAGAGGAAAGATTTCATGGCCGCGAGTAGAAAACTTTTTCCTCATTGGTCAGCTACGTGAAAACAAGCGGCTGCTCGCGCTTCCTCCACCGAATGAAACACGCTACTAGCCGTGAAGCAAGTTACCAAAGAATTCGGTATTTCTCTCAATAATCCAATCCGTAACCGCCCACGAATTCATCGGAAAAAAGGCAGCAGATGACAATCATAAAAACCATCCAACGTGGACTCCTCGGCATTATCGCTTTGTCGTTGTCCTGTGCTATTGCCCATTCAGCCGAGCAATTTCTTTTGCTCGCAGCGAACAATGATTCTGCCTTAGTCTCGTACCGTGTCGATCCCGAATCGGGAAAGTTGACCGAACACGCGAGGCTGAAGATACCGGGCAGCGGCGGTCCGATGACTGTTTCCGCCGACGGCCAGATGCTGTACGTCGACTCGCAAATCAAAACGGAAGGTGAGGAGCGGCAGAAGCCGCACATCATCAGCGTCGGAATCAACGCCGGTCGCTTGAAGCTGCTACACGTCGCTTCGGTTCGGATGAGATCACCGGCCATTCACGTCGATGCCACCGGAAAGAACCTGCTCGGCGCCCACTACGGCGAAGGAAAGGTCAGTGTTTGGAAGATCGATGCCAAACGCCATTGCACCGGCGAAGTGCGCGACGAGAAAACTACCGCGAAACTCGCACATTTCATCACCGCCGATCCCAGCAATCGCTTTGTCTACGTGCCACACACGGAGCCGAACGCAGTCTTTCAATTCGCGTTCGATGCCGAGAACGGAAAGCTCACG
>JBLHLE010000542.1:0-5710 GCA_047620805.1 Pirellulaceae bacterium | reverse complement strand
GCTAATTCGACCTCCTTCAGGCGAACTCGAACAAGCACTAAAGGTCCTCGAGAAAGGCGAGTCGTGGGCAGTACTTCCGCACCGCGACAAATCCAATCCACACATCTATTCGCCAGGGGTGAAATGGAACGTGGAACCCGGCAGCAAAACTCACCTCACTGAATTCTTCGGTCCAGTATTGGCCGTCATGAAGGCCAAAAACCTCAAACATGCAATCGACTTGGTTCATCAAACGGGTTTCGGCCTGACGACTGGCTTACAATCTCTCGACGATCGCGAACAGCAATTGTGGCGCGAACAAATGCGCGCCGGCAACCTCTATCAAAATCGTGGCACGACGGGTGCAATCGTGCTGCGACAACCGTTCGGTGGTATGGGCAAGTCTGCTTTCGGTCCAGGAATAAAAGCCGGAGGCCCAAATTACGTCGCACAGTTCTTCGACTTCTCCCAGACCAACTCAGTCACCAGCGACTCGCCAATTGACGATCAGTTTCTGGACGATATCCGCATACAACTGAGCTGTCTATTCGATGCCCAGGAGTCCGAGATCGACCACGAAAACCTACAACAACTGCTGAACGCCATTGCCAGCTACGACCGAGCTGCGGCGGATGAATTCAACGTCGAACACGATCACGTTCGATTGATCGGACAAGACAACATCCGAAGATACTTGCCAATTTCCCACCTCCGCATTCGAATATGCAAGGACGATTCGATGCTCGACATTTTTTCCAGTGCGTGCGCCGCCAAAGCTGTGGGATGCGGCATCACCATCACATCCCCTCCAGAACTCAATCACCCTGTCCTTGAACGCTTGGAACAAATGACCGAGTCGTGGGCCGCCTCGATCGAGTTTGTGGAAGAGACAGATGAACAACTCGGACAGGCAATACTCGCTGCTCAAACGGATCGAGTTCGGTATTTATCGCGAAACTCCGTCCCGGTCACAATCCGACAAGCCGCCGCGAACGCTTGTGTATTCATTGCCGACACTCCTGTCATCGGCGAGGGTCGGATCGAGTTGCTGTGGTACGTCCTGGAACAGAGCGTATCGGTTGACTACCATCGCTACGGCAATCTCGGCGCGCGTGGAAACGAAGAACGCAGTCCGACGCTGTAAGCGATATCTCGCGAGTTCATGACCAGACGGTGGAATGCACTAACGATTCCAAATCGCAGCCACATCGCCGGCGATGTCGTCGAGCAACTCGTCCAAACCAACTTGCTCTTCCACTCGCTCTATCTGCTCGACTTCGGAGGCACGTTGAATTGGGGCGGACCAGTCAATAGCGACAATACGATCGATACGCATTTCCGCTTCTGGACTGGCGAGGGCGTCGCCGGCTTCCCCGGGTAGCTCCTCTGCGAATATTGCCACGAAAGTAGATTGGAACGCGTTGGGGTAAGTTATGCCAATTCCGAAGTTGTTTGAAAACGCGGAAAAGTCGAATACGCTGATCCCATTATCGCGGTTTATATCGGCGTAGTCCGGCGCCGTCGGCACCGCAGTGCCAAACCAATAGCTGAATGTCGAGAAGTCGAAGACCGAGACTCCTGCGTCGCCACTCCATTCCGCTTCGAGCTTGTAGAACGCGTTAGACGCATTGCCCTGGTACGCAAAGATGCCGCCTGCCGTGCCGTCGTTGTCACCGTCGAGAGCGAAACCAAAATCATCGGTCGCCGACGGGAGCACTTCAAGACGATAAACGCCATCCGTCACGATCCGTGGATCGAGGAACGATATCGTGGCGACATTATCGACCACTGTCAACAAATCCGGCGTTAAGCTGATGACCGAATCGTTATCGACGGGAGCGTTGACCCCCAGATTTATCAAACGGATGTCATTGATGTCCATCGTGACGTTTTCGTTAAATGTCACGACAATCGATTTGAACTCCGATCTCTGGCTCTGCCAATCCGTGGGCTGAGGACCGCGGGCCAAGTCCGCTGGATCAATTTGGTCAGAGTTCAAACCGACGCTGACAACCAGCAACGGATTTGGCGGGAGAATATTTAGTTCGTCCGTCGTAAGGTCAGCACCGAGATTTCCTGCCGGGTCGCGAACAATGATGCACACGTTGTGCAGTCCCACCGACAATGCAGGTGACAAAACATCGTCAGCAAGCGTCCACGAACCATCGCCATTGTTTGTCGCCAAATAGGTATTGCCGCCCAGAGTGATGCGAACTTCCGCCAGAGGATCACTGACTGTGCCACTCAATCCGGGGGTGGAATCTCGCGTGGCGAGACTGTTAACGGCAACGGAGGCAGCGTCCGTATCCAATGTTAATTCTAACGCCGAATCGTCTGTTCCCACGCCAAACAAGCTCGCAGCAACGACTGCAATTTCATAAACTCCCGTGCTCAACGGAGGCGAGATGGTGTTGGCTGCCAGAGTCCATGTACCATTGCCGTTGTTATCCGCCGTGTACACGTTTCCGTCAACCGTCACTTGAATAGCCGCCGTACTATCGGTGATTGTTCCAGTTAGCATGGGGGAGCGAGCGTTTGTTAACTGAGGAGTTACGGTAATCACAGGTGGCGGTGGAGTATCATCGACGCCTGGCGAACCAGCAACGCTAAAACTTGCTCGCCAACCCGCCAGTTCGTCCCAGAGTGCTGTGTCGCCGCTGGCATTGAAGATCACCAAGGAGTTACCAGGCCCATCAGTTTCAAGAAACCAAGTATCCTGGTATGTGAAATCAAGTATCCGGCCATTGAACGGTGCGGGCAAAGTCAACTCAATGGTTTCTCCGGCGTTGTCCAACTTGCTGCTGAACTCGCCGGCGACATTCAATTGATCGCCGTACCTCGACTCGAACAATGCGAGATCGCTCACGACCAGAACATATTCCCCCGGACCCAACTGCATATCCGGGAACGTAAATGTGATCGCGTTGAATAGTCCGACCCCCGCCAGTTCCAATGTTGCTGCCCCGATGTTCTGCAATTCGATAAATTCATAATTGCTTCCACCAACGGGGTTATACATCACTTCGGTAATTCGGAGTTGATTGGCCAACCGCAGCACGTCGGGCAGGCCGCCGGTCGTAATCGTTTGCACCAGATCTGCTTCCAAACCAAATACAGCATCGTTGTTCGCCGTTACGTTGTGGAGTTCTACGGCGATTACGTTGTTGCCGAGTACGAGCGCGGTGGAATCGAGTTCAACGGGTCCTTCGATATCAGCTACACCGATCGAACGAGTCGCAGTTGTGCTGGATGAAATTTCACCCGCCGGAACGCCAACTCGAGCAACTTCTTGCCCGTTTATATAAATGATCGCACCGTCGTCAATGATTCCCGACAGTTCTAATACTGTATTAGAAAGATCCGTCACGTTAAAATTGCGACGGAAGTAATGCGTCACGGGAGCGGAGGAAATCTGCGTATTCAGAGTTGCGGGCAAGTTCTGAGATTCCGTATAGAACAGGCCTGCTCCCGTCGACCAGCTGGAGTCGTCAAACCCAACTTCGCGCCAAGCGGTTCCAAAATCCTGACCAGAGTCGTCGTAACTCCAACTGTCGGTATAACTCACGAGATCCGTTCGTACCGTCTGTATTTGAGCATTCGGAAATCCGAGTGACGGCGGGGAAAAACTCTCGTATGCGCTGCCACCGTCGGGACTGCGGCCCTGCGAGACGTCAGTCTCCTGCGCATGAATCACGACTTGGTCAACCAAATTCAGATCCCGATCGAAAACTCCTAACAACTCATATACAGACGAGAGCAGGAAATTGACATGATCGGCGCCCGCCGCGACATTGCGATCGGCGACAAAGATGGAGTAACTTTCGGGCCCTAGAAATGAAAGATCTGGAATCCTGCTGAGCGTTGGTTCACCTGCCGGATTGTCCGTCGTATAGAAACCGCCAATGCTCACGGGATCGGTATCAGCATTGTAGATTTCAAAACGGTCCGCCAAGAACAGCTCTTTAGCATCCGTCAACCATTCGTTGATAACGATACCGTTGGCGTTGCCGAGTGCGACGGTTGAATTTGCATTACTAGGAGTTGGAACCCCTAGCTGGAACTGAAAATCGCTGTCGCGACCGATCGACAAATCGGGTAATTGCAAACCAAATACTAGGCGGTCGAGTTCCGCGCCACCGTTCGCGGTCGTGTCGAACAGATACACTCCTTCACCTTCCGAGCGGAGCGAGAACCCAGTGTGAATTCCGGCACCCGCCGCATTGGTGTCGGCGTACACCGTTAAGTATCCGCCAGCAGGAATCTCCGCGTCGGCGGCGAAAACATATTTCGTTGGATTCGCGGGATCGTCCGTTATGGACATCCCTTCCAACGCAATTAGCCCACTGCTCGCGTTGTACAGTTCGATGAAATCAGGAAATGTTCCCTGAACTGGCACAGCGGTCGCATTACTGGCTAATACTTCGCTGATACGTATGCTGGAGTAATTGGAGTCGACAACCCAACTCGTCGAATCAGTTGCTTCTGCCTCGGCCTGCCAATCGTCGTTTGAGTTCTTGCCGATAACGCTGATAAAGTGTTCGCCGTCGGGCAAGTTCGACAACACCAGCGGTGTCTCGATGGTTGTCTCTGGGCCGAAGAGCCCAGCGTCTAACGAATATCGATAGGCGACAATGTCGTCGCCATCGACAGTCAGAGTGACGCTCGCGAGAGGTGTCCGCCCAGCAGGTTCGCCGTCTACTTTAGCCACTGGCTCCGTGATCGCCGCGGGAATTTGAGACAAAACGTAAGCCACGCGTTGCGCGGCGTACGTCTTAATGTTGTCGATTACATTTTGAGGAACGAACCCGCTCAGCGTATTGTCGAGCAGCGGATTCAGAACTCCTGGCGACATCACCGTACTGGTCAGGTCGTGGATCGCCGCGTAGTACTTGTTAAGTATGATTGGATCGGCAAAGAAATTATCAAATTGTGGCATTCTCTGCCCAGCGAACCCAGCATCGATGACGGGAAATATCGAGTCGGTAGGATTTGTGCCCGTGTCACCTTGTCCAAAAATTGTATCGTGGTCGTGCGGCAACAGGATAAATCGAGGATCATTCACGCCCCGATACATCATGTAATCGTCGTCTGTACCGTTACTTAAATTCGTCTCGCGATTGTTCATCAACATCATGAGAGCGAACCAACTAACCCATTGGTCGACGTTAACTTGCCCTTTGATTTGATCGTAATAATCCGCTCCCGACGCGCTATTCATCAGGTCCATGAGACTATCGAGATCAGTCCAGTCGTTGACGCTGCTGTTTGTTTCTTTGGACCAGCCATCGGCCAAGTACGCGTTGACATCGCCTG
This sequence comes from Pirellulaceae bacterium, assembly GCA_047620805.1. Lineage (GTDB taxonomy): Bacteria > Planctomycetota > Planctomycetia > Pirellulales > Pirellulaceae > JBLHLE01. The sequence goes on along the minus strand of JBLHLE010000542.1, from coordinate 418 downwards.
AGTGGTAGTCCCACTTATTGTCTGGACGCACCTTCTTATAGATATTTCCATTGGGATCGTCGGGCAAATGATTGGCAGTATAATCAGAGTTAGGGACTTCCGAAAATACGTAGGAACCGTATTGAGGACTGCCTGCATTTGCGTAGTTGACTCCATTGAGTTCAACTTGAATGGGTGTCACGTCGTAAGCGGCCAGCCCAGCCATTTGAAACAGAGTCATGCCCGTCGTTTGCAGATAACCAAATTGGTTGTTCAAATTCGCCGAAACGATGTTATTCCATGGGTTGTCGGCCGGAACGTCCAATCGCAGTCCAGGTGGATTGCGGAAGCGGCTGGAAGCTCCCCGCACGCGAACACCGGACTGATAACGAATATCCGCTCCCGTCTTGTCGATAAAGATGAACGTTGTGTTCATACG
>JBLHLE010000541.1:0-5712 GCA_047620805.1 Pirellulaceae bacterium | reverse complement strand
TGCATTGCGACAACGGAAAGTCCATTTGCCGGATCAATTCAATGATCTCATCGACGGTTTCTTCGTACCCAATATCGATCAGCAACCATTCTGAGCCGCTGTAAACCAAGTATACATTGCAGCCAATGATGTGGCCCGCTTGGTAGTTGATCTCGATAACATTGGGGAAGACAGTCTTCCGCTCCAACATGGTTCGACCTTTGATGCTAGATGAGAATAGAGAGAAGGGAGGGTCCGTCGCGAACAACAATTTTAGATGGATGCCGATTTACCATCAACCGCTACTACGAACGTAAGTTGTCGGTTTTGGCGAAGAGTTGCGACTATTCGGCAAGTTGAGAATGAATCTCAATCGGAGAGAGCGAGACCAAACTTTCTAACCCATCGCGAGAGGGTATTATCGGCGGATTAAGGTGGAAAATTTGATTGTTCGACAAACGCTGAGCAATTATTAGGATGATAGTTTGTTGGATTACGCTGGTGGCTCGACTACTAATCGACGGCTACAACGCTTGGGCTACGGCTTTTTTCGTTGTCTTATCGGCTGGCGGCAACGATGGCAGCGAGGCCCTCTTTATAGGAAGGATATTGAAGATTGGGGTTAATGTCTCGCGTTAATCGATCCGTCAACAATCGTTTACTTGCATTGGCTCGAGCCGCCAGGTGGGATTCGGGTGGCGGTGCTTCAAACGTTGGTTCCGGAGCTTCAAGCAGTCGAGCGAGTTCGGAATAATAGTCGTTTCTTAGCACTGGTTGTCCATCGGACACGACGTAGTGGTTCGCCGGACTCGGGTGCTCTCCGACGGTGACGACAATACTGGCCGCATCGTCGACATGAATAAGGTTGAGATAGCCACTGGAACCGGGAATTGGAAATCCATTGCGGATGTCAGCTTGCCTGGGCACTCGGTCCGGTCCATAGATTCCCGCGAGTCGAAGCACGGTGACGGCCTGTTTCCAATCGATTTCGCCCAATATTTGCTCGGCGGCCAAACACGCTTTTCCGCCTGGGCGGGCGGGGTCGCACGGAGAGTCTTCGTCGACCCAGTCTCCGTCCGTTTGGCCGTAGACGCCGGTGGAGCTTATATAGATGAAGCGTTGCGGGGATGGCAACGCCGAAACGACGTTCTTTAGCCCGTCGACAAACACGTCATCAATCGACTGGTATTTCCTGTGGTCGAAGCCAACAGCGAACAAAACCGTTTCGGCATTGGGCCAAGTGACGTTATTCGGATTCGTTATATCTACTACCAGGGGATCGAAACCCTCTTTTTCGAGGTTTTTCGCTCGGTCAGCATTTCGGGTCACGACGTGGACGTGGTGTCCCTTGTCTTTCCAAAGACGGGCGACGCGGTGCCCCAAATAACCGCAACCAACGACAAGCTTTGACATTACACGTAGTACTCCCGGGGAATAGTCAGCAGATCAACATATCAAAGATGAGAATAAAGCGTCCAAATACTGTATCATGCAAACAACTCAAACGGGGTCACAAAAGCGTGACTTTCGGTTGTGCTTTAAGCAGAATAGGTGACTCAGCCATACGCCGCTTAATTGCGGCCGTAAACACGAAGGTACCGGGGAGAGCAATGGTTAGTAGTGTTGAGTTCAACGTCGCAAAGGTCAGAACAACTTTAAGTTGGCAGACCTTCTGTGTTAAAGCCCGACAAGCGACTCGCTTGATTCTATCCTTACTTCTCTGTTCAACAATGGCCGCAGGGCTCGCGTTGGGGCAGGAGGATTCGGCAGCAAAGACGGGTGTTTATAAGGGAGAGGCTCCCCTCGACTTGGCGCAGGTTAAGAAATTTCAAGCTCACATTCAAAAGCTGGTATCCAGCAAACTTTTACCCGCGACTGTCAATGTACAGGTTGGTGCAGCGCAGGGCAGCGGCGTGATTATCAGCGAAGACGGATATGTACTGACGGCAGCGCATGTTGGTAGCAAACCAAATCGCGACGTCACATTCGTATTTCCCGACGGTCGACGCGTAAGTGGAAAGACCCTCGGTCTGAACCGCACAATCGACGCTGGATTAATGAAGATCACGCAAGGCGGAAAATATCCTTTTGTGGAGATGGGTGATTCCAAGTTGGTCAAACCGGGCGATTGGTGTTTGTCGACAGGTCATCCCGGTGGTCTCGAACCTGGTCGGCCCCCAGTATTGAGAGTTGGTCGAGTGTTGTCATCAGACGAAAACGTAATCGTTTCGGATTGCACTTTGATCGGCGGCGATTCTGGTGGACCACTGTTCGACATCGACGGCAAAGTGATTGGCATCAACAGCCGTATTGGTTCTTCGCTCGACTCGAATATGCACGTTCCCGTTTTGACCTACAAAGATACCTGGGATCGACTCGCCAAAGGCGAAGCTTGGGGACACTTGCCCGGAGCAAATCCGTACATCGGCGTTCAGGGATCGGAAGATTCAGACGTGGCGCGCGTCGGCGTCGTCTTTCCTGGAACTCCGGCCGATAAAGCGGGATTGGAGGCAGGCGACATCATCGAGAAGTTTGACGGAAAGGTTGTCGCTGACTTTCCGGCGCTTGTCGAATTCGTAAAAGAGCACCAGCCCGGTGATTCGGTTGATTTGGTCGTCAAGCGTGGCGAAGAAACAATGAAACTGAAAATGGTCATTGGGAAACGCAGTGGTCCGTCTTAGTTGAGGTGGCCACACCGGCCTGCAAAGGCGAATAGATGACACGGTATTGTTTGACGAAACACATTGAGTAGGGGTTGGTGATGAATCGAGCCGCTTGGATGAACTGGATTTCTCGTTGTAGCTTCGGCGCATTGTTAGTGCTGATCGCCACACTTCCCGTCGTGGCACAGGAGGTCGAACCAAAGCAGTCGTCCGTCAAGCAGTGGTTGCGGCGGGCCGGTGACTTGTTTGGCTCTGGTAGCCTACAACGCAATGCCCCCGAAGTTAAAGAAGTCTTTAAGCCACTCGTCGCCAACGCCAAGAAAAGTACGGTTAAAATCTATTCGAATGGCAAACACATTTCGCTCGGTGCGATCGTCTTTCAAGATGGCTATGTCATCACCAAGGCAAGTGAGATTAATTCCGATGACTTGCTTTGCCAATTCCACGATGGCCGCCGACTCGAAGCCAAACTCGTCGGTGTCGCCAAGGATATCGACCTGGCGATGCTGCATGTTGATGCGAAATCGCTCGACGTTGTATCGTGGGCGGACACGACTCCTCCGGTTGGATCATTCCTCGTGACGACAAGTCTGCGAGACGTACCGGAAAGCATCGGAGTTGTCAGCGTCGCGCCGCGAAAAATTGCGCGGCCGCGTGGTGTTCTCGGCGTCTTGCTCGACGAAGCACCAGGTGGAGCTCTGGTCAGCCGAGTATTGAAACAGAGTGGCGCCGACAAAGCCGGTGTCAAAGCTGGCGATGTGATCGTGCGGGTGAACGAAACAAAGATTACTTCGCGAGAAGACTTGGTTCGCACCGTGCAGACCTATCAGCCGGGCGACAAGGTCCGTTTGGAAATCAAACGTAAAGACGAAAAAGTAGACCTCGTCGCTACTTTGGCCAACGCGTTTAATCCTGACAATGGAGAACGCCAGGACTTTCAAGAGAGCCTCGGCGGACCGCTCAGTCACCGTCGTGCAGGCTTTCCGTCGGCGATGCAGCACGATACCGCGCTGCGACCACAGGATTGCGGTGGACCACTTTGGGATCTCGAAGGCAAAGCAGTGGGAATCAATATCGCTCGCGCAAGTCGCGTGGGAAGTTACGCTTTGCCTGTATCGACGATTAAGGCCTACCTCGACCGCCTGCGATCCGGAGATCTTGCTCCCGGTCCATCGCTCGCAAAACGTCGCACAGAACTGAAACAGCAAATCACACAGTTCCGCGACACATCGAATTCTATCGAAGAGAAATTGGCGCTCTACCAACTTATGGCAGAACAAAGTGAAGATAATCTTAAAGTTGCGCAATCTGCCGTGGATAAGGCATCCGGCGACGAAGAAGCGTTGAAGCAACTTAAGATTGCTCAAGACGAAATCGCCATCGGCAAAAAAATGAGAGACGAGCTTACCAGGCAACTCGACAAGTCGAGGCAGGAGCTTAAGCAAGCTGAGTTGAAATTAGTAACGCTGGACAACGAATAGCGTTTTCTGGCCCTCTGTTTCGATGAAGCATCTTAGAGCGGCAACAAGCGCAGCGCAGGTCCGGCAGTGAATTTCTTTGTGCCTCCTAGCTTGGCTGGCCGATGTCCCGTCAATTGCGATGGATTTCGCTATAGCTGAGTCGCCCGAGGAGTTGGCGACGACGGTGTTTGATGACTTGTTCGATGTCGACTAGTCGTTGGATCGCGGCGGCGTATTGAGGGTTGATTGCGACTGCTTGTTTGTAGAGTTGTTGAGCCTTAAAGTATTCGCGCCAGGCTAAGTAGATGCCGGCGAGTTGAAAGTAAGCTTCGTCGATGGCGCCGTTGGGGCATTGAATCGCCCGTTGGAATGACGCGGCGGCTTCGGTTAGATTGCCAAGTTTCCGCTGGCAGATGCCGAGGTGAAGCCATATGTCACTTTCATCGGGGAGTAGTTCTGTTGCCTCCTCAAGCCAATGAATTGCCCGGGGCGATTCGCCGATACTGTCGAGTACTTGTCCACAACGTAAAAAGATCCACGGAGCACTTTCATTGCTGGAATTGTCGAGCGCGTTTTGAAAGGCGGCGTAAGCGGAGTCAAACAGCCTGACTCGAGATAACGATTCGCCGTAGACGAGCCACCCCTCGGTATCATCTGGGTGGTCTTTTAAATGGCCTTCCACTAATTCGATGACTAAGGCCACGTAACCATTTTTTTCCGCTTCTTGTACACGATTCCAACTAGCAGTGCGATCGCTTGCCATCTGAGCTTCTCCGTCAAGAGATTTCAAGTTATAGGTTTTTGGTCAAGTATGTTAAAAACCGGAATTGTGTTCGGAACAGAAACGCGAAACGGCCTTTCCCAGCAGTTGAACAGATCGCCAAAGCGAAGCAGCTCGACCGAATGTGAAAGACCGATAACGCCAATTTGCACGCACTTATCAATTCCAGGCTATAAGTCACATAAAAGAACGTCGTTGGGGTCCTGTTCCATCCCGCCGCCATCTGCCGCCCCCATCTCCGGTTTAGGTATCGAACCGGCAATGCCAAGGCACGCCCAAGAATCTGAAGGGAGCGACCATCCGACTGAGCCATTGAATCTGACACGATGGGATTTACAAAGGTTCGCGATCGCCTCCTTTTAGCCGTGGAAATAATGGACTTATGTGTCGCGAAGGGGCCAGGAATCCGTTTCGGCCATCTGTTGCGGGTGTTTTTGGGGGATGGGGCAATGAATGGTGGTCTGGGGACCCGCTGCGTCGTTGTTGTGGCTCGCGACCGAAAATTCCAGTTGACGGCTTGGTCGACAGGCGATTTTCGCCAATTGCCACGACCGATTCGCCGTTTCAGTGACGGCATTGCAGTGATGGCCGAGTACACGAGATCCGTTCGTGCACCTCGACCGACTCCACGCTGATCCTGCTGAAGGGGCGTGCCAAATACTTTATCGAGCCGATGAAAATCTCCAGAGATGTTGAAGGCGAACAAATCGCGGTTATTTCGACACTTCTCGGTGAACTCCACCACATTTTTGCTTAGATAGCTTGCTGGAGGCTGGGATTTTGTTTGTCTTGGACCCAGTTGGAAAATTGTAACAGTATATGCCTGACG
>JBLHLE010000540.1:0-5713 GCA_047620805.1 Pirellulaceae bacterium | reverse complement strand
ATGGGAAGCGGTATGGGTATTGGACTCAGCATGATCATCATGCTTGTGGTTGGGATCGTGAGTCCGGTGATGTTTGCCCTCAGTCTTTGCGCGACATTCGTTGCTGTGCTACCGGTGAAACGCGACCCAGAAGGCGGCACGTCGCACAGCACCAAACGAAAAGAAACGCCGCAAGTGACTGCGCCCAGAATCCATCCGCTCGATCGACCGGACTAATTTGACCGCGTCGGCTTCTAAGTGCGCGCGAAGAACAGCCAGTCTGTTACGTCTTCGTCGACTAGTTCGTTTCGGAAGCTAACTGGTTTCACGACGACTTCGGAAAAAACGTCTCGCATAGCATCCGCGAATGGCGAGCTCTCTGCGTATGACCAGACGCCCAGTACTCCGCCTGGAGCAAGATGTTTGCGGGCAGCTTGTAAGCCACTCTTGGTGTAGAACGAAATGCTCGATTCGTCCAAGCGTTCGTCTGGCGAATGATCTACGTCGATAACGATGACGTCGTAAGTCTGCTTGGGGGCGTTGTCCAAGAGCTGGTAGACGTCGCCGGCAGTGAGCGTCAATTTCGGATGATCATTGAGCTGAGGGGAGAGCGGAACGAGGCCATTCTGAAGCCATTCGATTACCTGAGGCAGGAACTCGACAACTTCTACGGAGGCCACCTGCTCCGACTGGATCGCTTCATATGCGGTGTAACCGAGTCCCAGCCCACCGACTAAAACTTGCAGATCCGTGCCGCCGTGCAACTCCACTGCGGTTTCCGCGAGAGCCCGTTCCGAGTGAGTATACAAGCTGCTCATGAGAAACTCGTGATTCAGCGTTACTTCGGTAACGATCGTGCCGGGTTGAAACAGCAGTTCGCGGCGCCGCAGCAGCAGCATGCCAAGTGGACTCGGCTCGTAGGCCAAAATTTCTAGATTCAGTTTCGCCATTTGCCATTCTTTCAAGTTGTAAGCCGACTTGCGGTGGACTTGCTGGGTCCGCCCCATCAGAGCTTGAGGGAGTTCGTTTAATTTAACTTAACCGTCCGCCAGAAGAAATCGCCATGAAAGCGTTGATATACGATTATTTCTGACGGCGTACGCGCGTACGCCTCCGAAGAATGCCATCTGTGATCTAACAGGTTGCTGTGCCCGCCGTAGAAAACTCGCCCGTCCAAAACGCAGCGGCGAAACCGATCCTGCTCGGCAAGGACGATATCCTACTGGCTGACTTTGAGGGTCAGAGTTATGACAAATGGAAAACGACCGGCACGGCTTTTGGGGCGCGACCCACGGATTCGAAAGGTCGAGTCAACGGTCACCAGGGCCAGCAACTTGTCACTATGTTTCTGATCAATAGTAGCGAAAAACCCACGGGCACACTGGTCTCGCCAATCATCAAAGTTGGACGCAGGTATCTTCACTTTCCAATTGGCGACGGCAAGCACTCGCGCGAAACGGGCGCCTCGCTGCTTGTAGATGGCAAGCTTGGCCATAGTCTTCAAGTCGGTCTCAGTATTAGCGTTCCTCTTTCATCGTCGCAGTCGAAGATTTCGCACTTCAGTCGTTCGCCGACCATGGATGCCAAGTTGGAACCCTGTGGCAACAACGACTTGGGGATAAAACCAAGTCCACCAATCGTTCGGACAATAAGTCCTGACTGCTTGAGTGGTTTTACAACCTCCGCTTCGAAAGTTTGATCCTCGATACGCCACTCACCTCGGTCTTCGACCACTCGGCCGTTAACGAAAGGAACTTCCGTATTTGGGCCAAAAAAGAAAGGTCGGAAGGTAAGAGTAAAATTCCCAGACATCAGTCCGCTCTCGACCTTTTGAACAACTGGTTCTCGCTGAAAGTGGGGTGCTGCTCGCTCAAAGTAGGGAAACTCAAACTGCAAAACCTCAAGCGTTCCGTCTTCATTAAGCAACCACGTCGCAACATAACCCCGCCAGAGATCCGTGCTTCGAAGTTCGTCCTCTGGCGGTGCCGGCTTGGCGGGTAGATCGGCAGACACGAAATACAGACGCAGCCCCTTGGCGTCGATGCGGGGATGTTCGTTGATGAATCGCTCTGGCCTCTGTGCTGTCAAATCAATCTCCTACTCATGGTTAACCGACACATTATATCGCACCACTGCCCCGGATTCACTCGGCGATTACCACGGTGGGGGTGGCGGGTACTAAGTAACAATGTTTCGTACGTTACCAGCAGTTACTACGTGCTGGAGGTCCTGTGTTTTATAGCGTTTCAACAACGTCAGGTGCACCAAGCGAACAAAAAATCGTACACCGCTATTCAATGGACTCGAGCCATCTGACGATCGTCGAATGGCGACACCCAACTCATCCGCCATCTCGCGCAAAGACAGACCTTTGTCCTATAGCTCGTTTCGAACCAGCATTGTTTCATTTCGCCTGGCTTGGTCTTCTTCGGGTGTGGCGATATGGCTGCACGTCAGTCGAGTACGCTCGGACCGTATCCGCTTCGCTTGTGACATTGGATGCATTGTTGGTTCGCCCTCAAAACCCGGTGTCAGATGGCAGCGGGTTTTTTTTGGGATTGAGGTGTTACGGCAGCATCGCTGGCTCTTAACCAGACGGGTCGGGGTTCGAATCCCTGCAATCCTACTCGATTGACGATTCCTTAACCTTCGGCGTTTCGGAATGCATAAAGCGCCCATGATGTAGTGGGAGCCTACTGCCTTGCCATGGCGGAAGTGTGGGTTCGATTCCCGCTGGGCGCTCTCGAAAGTAAGTTCAGGCTACGCGGCTTATAAGGTGTTGGCGCGCCCATGAAGTCTGGGCCACCTCACTGTTACCCCAATTGAGGTGGAGGAGTAAGCGATTCCATCCAAATCATGTAACAGAAGCAACACGAGACGAACTCAACTACATTTTAGATAGGGCAGAGGCTCCAAACGTCAGCGTTAATCTCAACGAATTCTATCCACCATACGAATGGGAAGAAGGCGGAGAATGGGTCTGGGGTGGAATGATGAAAGGAATGGTTCGGAAGACCGAAGCGAGCAATAGTCGTCCTCGGTAGCAGTGAAAGCGATAGCTTAGTTTCGCCAATTCTCTACGACCAATCCCGGTATCCAAGTGAAATGATTTACGTTTCCGGTGACCATCGTTAGATCATGTGTGAGAGCAGTTGCGGCAATAATGAGATCTGCATCGTTGCACGGATGACCGCCATCCCTAGCTTCAACCCAAAGATCCGCAGTACGGTCTAGAATAGGAATCGTCACATCGAGAAGGGTACAATGCTTACAGAAGTTTTCAAACTTCGGTAATTGAGCGACAGCATTCGCTTCTCGAAGGCCACGAGTAATTTCATACCAAGTAATGGTTGAAAATTGGAAAGGCCCATGCTGATTTGCATAGCTGGCAGCGTGATGAATAACAATGGGTTCCGCTGTTTGAGAACCTCATTCAGAATATCTGTGTCGAGAAGAGATAGATCCATATTGTGGCGTTAGCGATCACGAGAAAGGTCAGATCGAGTAATACTCGATTCTATTGTGGATACTTCCTCATCACTCAGCCCAACGTACACATCGCACCAATCTGGCAGCTGAACGGCGTCATCTGAATCAGAAGGTGGTTTCGGAGGATCCTGCTCTTCGGTCTGAAGTTCGACGGATATGATCTTGATAACAATCTGTTGATTGCTCTGAAGTCTACGACCCACCATTGCCTCGAGCGATTCACGCTGAGACTGTGCTAAATCTGCGACGTTGTGCGTAATGGTGTCCATACAACAATAATACGCTCAAAAGGGGCATACAGACAAGGGATTCCTCTGATTTCGGGGACATCTCTCTGAAAACAAGCTCGACTGTAAAGCGACAATCATTTCTCCTCGCTGGCAACAATTAGAATTCCCCCCGAAGGCGCAAGCCTTCGTGGGTGAAATTGCCTAATTTCTCATTAGCTGGCGACGACAATTACGTTTCCCCACTCTGAAGCGGGGTTTGAGTAGCGACAATTACGTTTCCCCACCCTCCAGAGGTGTTCGTTTGACGACAATTACGAGCTTCTAAAAGGAGGCCTATGATGGTTACGGATGAACAAGTGCGGCAACTAAGGAAGTTGTTGGCGCAGGGAGAAACACTTCAACGCGCGGCATGGAAGACGGGAATGGACCGTAAGACGGCACGAAAATATCGGAGTGGAAAATTGCCTGAAGAACGCAATTCAGAACGGCGAACTTGAACAGATGCGTTCGAAGAGGTGTGGCCCGAAATTCAAGAGCTGCTCGACGTCTCTCCTGAATTGGAGGCCAAGACTTTATTCGCCTGGCTACAGCGAGAATACCCCGGCCGTTTTCAGGATGGCCAGGTGCGCACTTTGCAACGCCGCATTAAGCGATGGCGAGCGACCGAAGGTCCTCCGAAAGAAATCTTTTTCAGCCGACATCATCACCCAGGAAGACTCTGCGCTTCCGATTTTACGTCGATGAACAGCCTTGGAATCACCATCCACAAACAGACGTTTGAGCACATGGCCTACCACTTCGTGTTGACTTACTCCAACTGGGAATTTGTAAAAGTTTGCTTCTCGGAAAGCTTCGAGAGTCTAAGCGAGGGACTTCAATAATCGCTTTGGCACTTGGGAGGCGTACCTCAGAAGCATCGAACTGATCGACTAAGTGCCGCAGTGAACAACTTGACCGACCTTAAGGAATTCACCGAACGCTATGCAGGCCTGTCTCGCCACTACAACTTGCAGATGGAAAAGACGAACCCCAACAGTGGAAACGAAAACGGCGACGCGGAATCGCTACACCGACATTTCAAGAAGGCGGTGGATCAGGCGCTCATGCTGCGAGGCAGTCGGGACTTTTCCAGCCGTGAGGAGTACGAAGTATTCCTCGCCGAGTTGATTCGTCTGAAGAACCGCAGTCGGCATCGGGACTAGAAATTGCTAACTATCGTGCAATTCGGCAACGCCCTTTTGAGATCTCCAACGCCTCCCTTGGTGACTTTGGTGTGCACGAGATTGAGTCTGCTTAGGCTAATTGAATCATCATGCCAGGCCCCTTTTCTGCATTTGCTCGATTCCAATGAGAACTACGTTTATGCTCTCGGCGTCGAAGTCGCGAGGGATCCCAAGGGCCCCGCGCATCGCTCCGCAAATTGACTCTGGAAGTAAATCATGGAATTGAATCACGTCCAGCATTTGCATTGGCGTCGCTTCATCGTCGCAGCCAAGGTGGTAGCGGTATCGGTACGTCAAAGCCTGCTTTGTCGCGGGCAGTGCAACCGTTCGCTTGTCGTGCATAACTACGCCGTTGGATTTGACAACATCGCCCTCATTCGTGTTTGTTGGCTCGATCCGTTCCCGCTCGACCATCTTCGCTGCCCTACTCGGACGGTTTCGCGGTTTGTGATTTGCGTCGGCGTTCTTCTCTCCGCTCTCCTCGTTTTCGGGCAAGGGAATAATTCGGACATGTTGTGCGTCTTTATAGGTAAGAGCTGCGAACCTTGTGTCGGCTCCCTCGTCTATGTAGGTATCGCCCGGTTGTCGAATGGGCGACCAACCACCAATAAACGGGTTTTGATAGTTCGATGACAATGCGACACAAGCAACACAATACGAATCAGGGTTGCCTCGGGTGTGGCGATATGGCGGCACGTCAGTCGAGTACGCTCGGACCGTATCCGCTTCGCTTGTGACATTGGATGCATTGTTGGTTCGCCCTCAAAACCCGGTGTCAGATGGCAGCGGGTT
>JBLHLE010000539.1:0-5721 GCA_047620805.1 Pirellulaceae bacterium | reverse complement strand
GAAGATGTGAAGGACCTGTTGGCTCACTTTATCCAGGCGGCGAAGTTGGCACTGGAGCCGGTTGCACCCGGGTTCGTCGCCAAATTTCCCTCCGACGAAGAGATCGATGAGCTGGTAGAAGAACGATATGTAGATGCTCACCGACGATACGTGCGGAGCAAACCGGACTTCGAGCAAATGAGTGGCAGCTAGCGCAGCAGGTGGCACGAGACAAGCGTCTCACCGATTCTGCGTGTAACTCAAGGAATTTGATTGTGAACATCAGACTCTACCGAGACGGCGACTTGCCACGACTAATCGAGATTACCCTCGAGGCATTTCAGGGGGTTTCGATTGATCAGAACATTGAGCAGCTGCTTGGTCCGAGTAGTGGCGCGTGGCGAATGAGGAAGGGGAAGGCGATCGAACTCGATGTGTCGCGGTGCCCGGAGGGAGTCTTTGTCGCGGAGAAAGACGGCTCGATTGTCGGCTACGTAACGACTTGGATCGATCGTCAGCACGACAGCGGTTACATTCCTAACTTGGGTGTGGCAAGTGGCTTTCGGGGACAAGGACTTGGACGTCAATTAATTGAACGCGGCTTGGCATTCTTTCGGCAGCACGATTTGACATTTGCTAGAATTGAGACGCTGGACCAGAACGATGTTGGGCAGCATCTTTACCCGTCGACCGGCTTTCGCGAGGTTGCTCGACAAATTCACTATGCCATGCGTTTGGATGGAGAGAACAACGAATGAACTGGGCTTATATCACACGGGCTTGTACCACACGTGCTTATATCACACGTGCTTGTACCACTCCGGCCTTAAAGGCGTTGCCTCAGAATTGCGACGCACCAATGTGCTGCGAAACATCTGGCCTCATTCGCAGTGCACTTGTAGTCATTTTGCTGGTAGCCGGATTTCCGCTGCTCGTACCGGGCGCTGCGACGGGGCAAGACGCAGCTGGGCAGGTTGCAGCTGGGCAGGTTGCAGCTGGGCAGGTTGCAGCTGGGCAGGTTGCAGCGGAATTGGCCGACGTTCCAGCGGCTTGGCGGCGAGCGAAAAAAGCTGGAACCGTTTGGTATCGTTGCGACGTTAAAGTGCCTGCCGAGTGGAAGGGTAAACCGCTTCAGTTGTTTTGTGAGCCAGTTGACGATGCTCGGCAAATCTACTGGAACGGAAAGTTGATCGCGACGCTTGGTGAATTCCCGCCGCAGTATAAAAGCGGATTGGGCTCGCCACAATACAATAATATTTCCGCAACCGATGTGAAATCTGGGGAAACCAATCGCCTTGCGATTCGCGTGTACGTTCGCGCTGGGCGAGAGAATTTCAATGTCGCTACGCCAACGCTATTTTCGCCGTCGTCCGCGATCCGGCTGGAGGGCACTTGGGAACTTCTGGCCGCCGACGATTCGACATGGATGGCCAAGGCCTCGACAAATAAGGCGGTATTCTCAGAGGCCGTAAGCGCTGACGAAGCGCGCCGCATACTTAAACGCCTGCCGGGCGAAGAGGGGCCGCTGTCAATTGAGCAGTCGTTAAAGCAGTTTCGAGTGAACGACGATCTGCAATTGGACGTTGTGCTGTCGGAGCCACATATCGGTCAACCGTTGTCGATCAAATTCGACGAACGCGGCCGGATGTGGGTGATGCAGTACCGTCAGTATCCCAACCCCGCCGGGTTGACTGCGGTTAGCCGGGACAAGTATTTGCGAGCCGTTTACGATAAGGTGCCTCTCGCGCCGCCACATCATTTTCCCGGCGAAGATAGGATTTCGATCCACGAGGATACCGATGGCGATGGTCGCTACGACAAGCACAAAACATTTGTTAGCGGGTTGAGTCTGGCGACTTCGATGGCCATCGGCCGCGACGGAATCTGGGTCATGAATTCGCCCTACTTGTTGTTCTATCCGGATAAGAATAGGGACGACAAACCAGATGGGCCGCCGGAAGTTCGTTTGAAGGGGTTTGGTATCGAGGACTCCCATTCCGTTGCCAATAATCTTCGCTGGGGGCCCGATGGATGGTTGTACGCGGCGCAAGGCAGTACTGTGACGGGGCAGGTTGTCGACCCTAGCGACAAGAATGCCAAACCGGTCCATTCTATGGGGCAACTGATTTGGCGGTATCATCCCGAACAGCGAAAGTATGAGATCTTCGCCGAAGGGGGTGGGAATGCGTTCGGCGTGGAAATCGATTCGGTCGGCCGAATATTCTCTGGCCATAATGGCGGCGATACCCGCGGGTTTCATTACGTCCAAGGTGGTTACTACCAGAAGGGTTTCGGGAAACATGGCGAATTGTCTAATCCGTACACGTTTGGATACTTCAATAACATGAAGCACGCCAAGGTGCCTCGATTTACGCATACGTTTGTGATTTACGAAGGTGGTGCCCTTCCGCAAACGTACGACGGACGACTATTTGGTGTCGCGCCGCTGCAGGGTCACGTTGTGATGAGTGAGGTCACGGGCGACGGTTCGACGCTGCAAACGAAAGACTTGGGATATCCTTTGGAGTCGAAGGACCCCTGGTTTCGTCCTGTCGATATTCAGGTCGGTCCGGACGGCGGTATTTACGTCGCTGATTTCTACGAACAACGAATCGACCATGCCAGTCATTATCAAGGTCGGGTCCATAAGGATAGCGGTCGCGTCTATCGTATTACCGCACGTAACCCAAAGTCCACTGGACAGTTCGATCTGTGGAAGTCCGATGCCGAGCACATCGTCGACCTACTGTTAAACGATCCAAATCGATGGGTTCGTCAAACCGCTTTGCGAGTCCTAGCTGACAAACGTCCCCAGAAGCTACTCCCTCTGTTGAAGAAAGTGTTGGCGACGCAGGATGGTCAACAGGCACTCAACGCACTTTGGGCGTACAACGTGATTGCGACGGAAAACGACGCTGAGCTGCTGCAGTGGTTGGACCACAAAGATCCCGACGTTCGCAGTTGGGTCGTCCGTTTGCTTTGCGACGATGGAAGTGTCAGCGACGAAGCTGCGGATAGAATCGCAAAATTGGCTCGCACAGAGTCCAATGTTCGGGTTCGCAGCCAACTGGCCTGCTCGGCTAGGCGAATATCCACAACGCAGTGCTTAGCGATTATAGAGAACATGTTGTATCGCAGCGACGACACAGTCGATCCTCATTTGCCCTTACTGAAATGGTGGGCAGTTGAAGCGAAGGCGACTGCGGATGGCGCTGCGGTAGTCAAATGGATTGTCGCAACGGATGTCTGGAAAAATGAATTCGCGCAAGGCGATCTCGCGGCGAAACTTGTGCGAAGATTGGCCGTTAGTGGCAAACGCAGTGATCTCGTCCTGTGTGCTAAGTTGTTCGCAAGGGCGAATCAACCAGCGACACAGAAAAAGTTAATGACAGGTTTCGAGCAGGCGTTTCAAGGGCGATCCGCTGTTGGCCTGCCGGCAGAGATGGTCGAACAGATTGATCGGTTGGGCGGAGGTTCGCTGGCGTTGAAGATTCAGCGAGGAGACCTGAAAGCGATTAACGAGGCCATTTCGCTTATCGATGACGGACGTCAAAAACAAGAGTTGCGAACAGAGTTGGTGAGACTTTTGGGGCAAATTAAGTCGAAAGACGCCGTCGGGCCGATGTTGCGGATCTTGGAAAGGGAATCGGCCCCGCAACTCGTGACCGCCACAATTACCGCCTTGCAGTCATTCAATGACCCATTGGTCGCGGCGGCAATTGGCCAGCGCTACCCCAAGCTAAGCGGGGATGCGAAAGAAACCGCCGACACGTTCTTCGTTAGTCGTGCCCTGTTTGCCAATCAGCTGCTAAACACGATTGAAGATGGCAAGATTAACAAGAACGATGTCAAAAATCATGTCGTACAACGAATGCTGTTGTTGCAGAATGAAGAGATTCAAAAACGTGTCAAGAGAATATGGGGCGATCGGTTTCATACCGATAGTGCAGCGCTGCGAAAACGGGTTGTCGAACTGACGTCGATGCTGAGGACGGGACAAGGCGACCCCTATCAAGGTAAGACGCTGTTCACAAAGACATGTGGGAAGTGCCACGCACTGTTTGACGCGGGCGGTGACATCGGACCGAATTTGACCAGTTACAAACGGGATGATTTGCAGTCCATGCTACTGAACGTGGTCGATCCGAGCTTGGAAATTCGCGAAGGGTACACCAATCATGCCGTCTACACCTTAGATGGTCGCGTGCGGAGCGGATTCGTCGTCGATCGGGACAATCAGGTCGTTATCATTCGTGGACAAGATGGAGTTCGTCACGTTATCGCGGCGAAGGAAATCGACGAAATGATACCGCTGAAGCAGTCGGTGATGCCCGAAAGGTTGTTGGACGATCTCAGCGATAAGGAAATCCGCGACCTGTTCTCGTACCTAAGATCGACTCAGCCGCTACCGTAGTACCGACTTGTGTCAGCTAATCCGCGAGTCCTAGCATTTGCTTTAGACTGCTAAGATGTTTGGCGTACTTGTCGCTGCGTCGGACACTCGATTTGTAGATGGGTTGACGCACCTGCATATCGCTGGCTGTGGCGATGGCGCGTTGAGATTCGTAGAATTGTAGGCACTGATCGTTCCAATCCAAACCGAGGAATTCGATTAGCCTCCGCGATTGACCTTCCAAGTCCTCGACCACGCTTTCGTATTCCATGTCGATGATTCGTTCGGGGGCGACTGATTTCCAGTGGTCCATGATGCGTCGATAGCCGTTGTAGTAGGCAGCGATGCCTTCAAACGAATAGGAGAACTCTTGTCCGGAACGGAAGTTTTGGAAGTAACAGGAAAGGCAAGTATCCAGAACGTATCGCGAACAATGAATGATCCGAGCTTGAGGCAACATAGTGAGGATGAGCCCAAGGTTTTGGTAGTTAATCGGGTTTTTATCGACAATGCGTTCTGCTTCATTGTTGAGAATCTTAAGCCGATGCATGTAGGACTTGCCAAAGCCGGCGAATGTGTCGGGCGCTGCGAGACTCAAACACTGAGGATACGGCGCTTTTTCTGGCGTGTGTTGAGGGAACGCCTTAATGATCCCCGCGATGTCGGGGAGTTCGCCGGCGCCAAAGATCTTGGGATGGCTGGAGAGAATCTGTTCGACCAAAGTGGTGCCAGATCTCGGCATGCCGACAATGAACACAGGAGCCTCATCCGCGAAACCGTGGTCCGATCTCGCAGCGAAGTACTCGGCGTCGGCGGTGGCGATGACCGATTCGACTAACGTCTCGTATTCTTCGATATCAAACGCGGCGGATTTGATTGCGTTACCCGCTTTGAAATGTCGAAAAGCATCGTCAAATTCTCCGAGATCATCGTAGTACTTGCCCGCAGCGAAGTGCAAGAAGCAACGGTCGGGGTCTTTGAGGGCGGATCTTTCGATCAGTTTTTGGACTGCCGAGATGAACCGCAATTCGGCAGTCTTGAACTTCGTGACGGCGGCGAGATTAAAATAAGCTTCCGCGTATTCGGGTTTCTTGTCGATCGCGGTACGGTAGTGCTGGCGAGCGGTATCGAAGTTTCCGAGAACGCGTTGCGTCGAACCCATGTTGTGATGAATCGTGGCCTGTCCTGGGTCGAGACGTAGCGCTTCCGCGATCAGCCGTTCGGATTCACCGTAGTCGCTCATCTGGAACGCCACCAGTCCCAAGAGATGAAGGGCGTCAACATTCTTAGGGTTGTCACGGAGAATGCGGTTGTAGACCGCAGCCGCTTCACTGATCCGACCGGATTGG
>JBLHLE010000538.1:0-5723 GCA_047620805.1 Pirellulaceae bacterium | reverse complement strand
TCTGATAGCCAACAAGCACATCGTCCAAATCTCGGCAGTTGTTGAGCACTGGAAAGTCCTTGGTATCCAGGTAGGTTTGATCGATCAAACCCATCAGTTCCTGCCGCCGACTTTCACTATACGTCGACACTGCGAAGGGGAGGGAAGGGGCCTGATCTGGGAACTCTACCGCTTCGCAAATTAGATACTTGAGATAGGCAGTTTTATCGAATCCCGCTTTGCTTAAGCGCTTAATGCAACCGCTCCAGCGAACGTCAACAAGTGCTTGCATTAACTCGATGCCCGCAGCCCGCAACGATTGTTCCAGCTTGTCGTGCAGCGCGATAGCCAGGGCATTCGACTCGCCAGCTGCCAATTGAGCGGGTTTTACAATGGCAACTCGCCCGGGTAGGGGACTTCCGTACACCACCCCCACAATGGAGTCATCTCTCAGGGCCACGAAAAGGAATTCGAGTGTAGTCTCCCCAGCTCCAACACCTTGTACAATCGCCGCAACTTCCGTTTTCCTCTGGGGCTCGTCGAGTGGATCGTTCAGAAGCCAGAGAGCTTCCACGTATTGTTCGCGGCTAGCCGGTCGTATTTGGATAACATCGTTTTCTTGTTCCATCCCAACAGCATACGAACCTCAGCAGGGGATTTCTAGCTGGGAACATCCGCACTGTTGACTAGGGGTCTGCTGGAAAGAGGGAGTTTTCGATTTCGCTAGCCGAGAACTCAGCAGAGTAACTGAGGCGGGCTGCTAGAAGCCGAATTCGACAACGCTTTCCCATTCACCGCCACTTCACCTATAATCTTTTTAAGGCTGGTGAATTCGATTTAAGCTCAGCACGAGGGCAAGCCATTCTCGTGTAGTAATCATGCACAAGGAATTACCGATGAGGACGTTTTTGATTGCCGCTGGGATGCTTATCGCAACCTCTCCGACAGTGCTGCCAGCTCAGACTATTCTCGATCGACTTGAAAGAGCGCTCGATCGCGTTATAGATCCCCAGTCTGCCAACCCGGTAGAAGACCCGAACTTTCCATCAAGTCCGCCCCATCCTCGCAGTGCGTACCTTGGCGTCGTCGGCACAACAACGCGAGATGGCGTTCGAATCACGGCCATTAATCCTGGCAGCCTTGCCGACAATGCCGGCCTTCGCATCGGTGATGTCATTACGATGGTCAATGACCAGCCGACTCGGTCGGTACCAGAATTGCTCGGCGTTCTACAGGTCGTGACCTCGAACAAATTGGCAATTCAATTCCGTCGTGGTAGCCAGAACGTATTGGTCAAAGTTCCCTTCGTCGATCAGGCCGCTCCAGCACTCGCTACACCCGACGCGCTCGACCGAGCCTCTCTAGGCGTTACGGTTGTGGACATTACCGAACCGGTCAAGGAACAATTTGGCGTCTTGTTGCGCCGCGGCGCCGTGGTTTCGAGAGTCGTTCCCGGCTCCTCCGCAGACCGGGCAGACCTCCCTATTGGCAGTGTCATCGTCGCGGTCGACGGCCGCCGAGTTGACTCGGCTAACGACTTAGTACAAATCATAGCGCGAAGTCGCGCCGGCCAAGAAGCTGAACTGACGTATTATCAAGGCACTCGCCTGACTCGCAAGATTGTCGTGCTGATGAAAGCCGATCAAATTGAGGTGTTGCCTGGTCCAGTCCCAGTCGATCCGCCGTTTGCAGGTGCCGTTCCGCTTCCGAGCGATCCTGCACTAGCCGGCGAACCACCACTTACGAGTGATGCTCCGCCTAGTCGACCGATTTTGGATGCTCTGGAACGCGCGATTGGACAAGGAAACCAAATCACCCCTCAGCCGACGCCGAGCGAACTTCCGCAACCACGAGTTGCGACTCGACCGAACCTGCCCGTTGAAGACAGCAATGCACTGCTGTTGGCAGAAATCCGGAAACTCCAAGAACAAGTCGAGGAGCTGACAAAGCGACTCGAAGCCGTCGAAGCAAAGCAGATCAATTAAGTCGACGTCGCCCTTTTTGCAAAACTTCCGTTGCAAAACTTCCGTTGCAAAACTTCCGTTGCAAAACTTCCGTTGCGGCCACTTCAAATCACCGCTACTTCCAGTCACTCAATCCGCGGTCGCTCAGAGCGCGGTCGCTGTCGATCGTTTGCTGAAATCGCTGGCTCAACCCGTACCGCATGCTGGGTGGGTTGTACTCCAGCATCACCTCGTATCGCTTGTGGGCTGCATTGCGTTCCATCACGGGGGCATAAGACAATCGCATCGCACTGGTGACTCGACCGTGCCATTGCGAAACCCATAACTTGCCGAGTTTGGACTGCTTCGTAAATTTCAATTGCTGTTCGCAAAATGTTACCAATCGCCGTTCGTCGCCCGTAAAGCCGTCGAGCGTAATCCTCTTAAGTTTGTCGTGTTCATCGAAATAGTAGGTAAGTGCCCCGGCAATATCATCGAGTTCGGGGCCCGTTGTTACGGGAACACGAAATCCCTGCATGCCTAATTCCGCCAAAGTGGTTGTTACGCGAGGCCAGCGAGAAAGAACCCACGGCGGGGTTACGGTGGGGTTGATAATCTCGTGAAAATGAGCGACCCGTGGCCCGGTCACTCCGTGGGGCGAAAGGATTTGCTCGTACGGTTTTGCTGTGACAACTCCTGTTGGAGTCGGCTGCTCGGAAATACGCGGTACTCCAAACGGGTTGTCACCTGCATGTTCAGCCGACTTGTTGGGAGCTATATACGAGGAGATTCCGCCGCTTTCATTTTCGCCTCTCCAGTTGGCTAGTGTGGCTTGTATTTGCGACCAGCCGGTGTCCATCCAGTTACGGTTATAGGAGGCATACGGAATGACGACCGCGGATACCAATGCGACGAGGAACAGCACTTGCTTTATCAGAAAAAAACGGAAAAAGAACTTGATCATGATTTCACCGCAACTGGATTCCAATGCAATTGGTACGACAGGCTGTCATCAATAGTATCGCGTCGACGATCGACTTGACTTTGAGATTTGAGAAGAGCTCGTGGTACCTTGCCCAACAGTCATAGATAGGCCGTTATCAACGGCACAATCGTTAGCGCACTCGGCGTTCTAAATCTCATGACACTTCGCAGGCCCTAGCACCCAAGGGAAACCTGTTGCTCAAGCGAGTTGGCGGCGTGACGAGTTACAGGCTAGGAAAACGGCGATCTAACTCGTCTTGCTCCACGTCCAGCAAGGCGACGATGTACTCCTGATCGGAATAATAGACAGCGCGTTCGTTTTCGGTGGAAATCCCCAATGTCTCGAGAAGATACTCGACTCGCTCGAAGGGATATCTTCTTTGGATTTGTCGCAGAAGGTGCAGAAACTCTTCGTCTGGCTCGGCATCTTGAAACGAATCCCATTTCCGAATCAAGTGATGCGGGTTGTGCTCAAGAATACGAAAGCGACAATAGGTAGAGATTTGAGAGAGGTGCAAACGCGCCGCAGTAATTCCGGCAAGTAACATCAGGCGATCGGTGACGTGCGGTCGCCGCCGACGCTCACTGGCGCGAGCCAAATGCAAGTACTTTCCGAGCAACTCAATAGGTGCGGTCATGTTCGTCTGGACTTGATCAATGATGGCTCTGTTTCTGGTTTTATGCTCCGCTGCTGGCCTGCACGGAACTATTATTACTGATCATGCCGTAGTTCGCTCGTTTTGGGAAGACAGCTCAACAATCGAACATAGATTCCGTAACAATCCTTACTAGCTTTCACGGTTTTTACAGTGCCTGACAATTTGCTTGACGACTATAACTGGCTAATTAGCGAAGCGGCTGCCCCCTTTTTGGAGTTTGCAGCCGACGCGAACATCCCGATCTACCGCCGCGCTCGCGAGCTGCAAAAAGCAATTGGCGACGTTCGGGGCCAACTTGTTCTAGACCAGGCGGAGTTGAGAAAAAAGGGACTGGCCAAGTTTTCCGACGCCGCACAAATGTTCTTTACTCGTAAGGGACTCGAACAAGCTACAGACCAATGGCTCGCCCAGTACAAAGCCCAGCGGTTCAGCAAAGCCAGCCGTATTGTCGATCTCTGCTGCGGAGTTGGCGGAGACTTGCGCTACCTGGCGCGTCTCGCTCCCAGTATTGGCTTCGAGCTTGACGGCCCGACAGCGGTTCTCGCCGGCGGAAACGGTATCCCCGACGCGAGCTACCAGGTGACTAACACCGACGCCGCCTCCTGGCTCCCGGAACCGGGTGACTATTGGCACGCCGACCCCGACCGCCGCAGTGCGGGGAAACGACACTCGCAAGTGGCAGGGTATCAACCCGGCGAAGAACAGATCTTGAAGTGGTTCGCAAAAGCGCCACACGGAGCTGTGAAAATCGCCCCGGCAGCCATTCCTCCCGATAACTGGCTCGACTACGAAATCGAGTACCTCGGAACACAGGGAGAATGCCGGCAGCAAATGATCTGGTCGGGAGATTTGGCTGAGTATCCTCAGCGGACGCGAGCGACAATCATTGCCCCCGACGACTCGTCACCTCGCTCGGTGATTGGCGACCATGCCGTAGCCGAATTTGCCGGAGCAGTCGAAGGCTACATCTACGAACCACACTCTGCAGTCTTGGCCGCGAGATTGACCGACGACTTGGCTGCTCAACTCAATCTGAGACGCATCGAGCGATCAGTCGTTTACTTGACAGGCGATAGTGAAGTACTCGATCCCGCCGTCGCTACTTTCCAGGTGTTGAAAGTACTTGCTTTCGATCAAAAGAAACTTCGCAAAGAGATCCGCGAGTTGGGTTGGAGTCAACTTGAAATCAAACGTCGCGGCGTCGAATTCGACTTGGAAAAACTTCGCAAGAAGTTGAAATGTGACGGCGCTGAACGCGGAGTGCTCCTCGTTTTCCGAGGCAAACAAAGAGCCACCGCGGTATTGGCCAAGCGAGTTATTCGATGACCGCTCGCGGCTATTCAAATCGAGGCTTACCGAATCGTCGCGTCCTCTCCGAAATCTTCCGCCATCTCGTAGGCATAGAAGTCTTTGGAAATCGTGTGAGCTAAGACATCCACAAACGCTCGACGGAAACGGGCTTCTGTTGTTCCGGTTGAATGCTGACCTGACCGAGGGAACATGAACTCCGGTTCCTTGCGTTGGTAAACCAGGTCCCCGTTGCTGCCCATGTCAAAGACCTTTACCGTATATTTTGCTCTTCCTTGATATAGCATCTGACCTTCCACCGTGGTGATGTGCGACAAGTCGATTGCAACGACGAGATCCGCATTCACACCGCGGCCAACGTCCTTGTAATTCACCTGATCCCATTCGTTGGTGTCGATCCAGTCCGCAATCTCATTGGGGTGGACGATATCAATTTCATCGACCTCGCGAGCCAAGTCCAAGGAAAGTTGTTTGGCGAGAACATCGGGAATGGAAGTTGGGCCGTACGTATCGCTGGTGGAAACGCAAACAACTGCTACGCGTTTCCCTTGCAACCCTTCGAAACGGGCGGGCACTCGTTCGCCACCTGAAATTACGTGATAAAGATTGACGAACAACCCGCAACCGGTCGTGCATGGCAACAACAAAAGTACAGCAAGTACCACGGCAGTCCGAATACTGACGATTCCTCGTTTCATGATTATCCCTTATCACTTTCAAGGTTCGTGCAACTAGCAATCTGCTAGGCAAATATCCATATTCGCATTACCCAATCAACGACGATGATCGTCAACAAGATCAGGCAATAATATAGTCCAATCCATTCGCTTGGTGGCGAAGTAATCCACCT
>JBLHLE010000537.1:0-5733 GCA_047620805.1 Pirellulaceae bacterium | reverse complement strand
GCTCAGATGCTGCGATTAGGCGAATGCGATTTGGCATTGGCTGGTGGAGTATCGGAGAGCATTCACACATTCGGGATTTTCGCCAGCTTCAAGAGCCAAGGTGCTTTGGCCAACCACGAAGATCCAACGAAAGCGTCTCGGCCGTTTGACGTAAATCGCAATGGAATTGTAGTTGCCGAAGGCGGTTGCATTTTCACGTTAGAGCGACTCGACGACGCCCGACTTCGCGGTGCAAAGATTTATGGAGAACTGGCGGGATACGCGATCAACACAGACGCGACAGACTTCGTCCTGCCCAATCCGGAACGACAGGCTGAATGCGTGGCGCTCGCTTTGCGGCGCGCCGAATTGAGACCAGACCAAATTGACATCGTGAGCTCTCATGCCACGGGCACCGGTGCCGGTGACACGCAAGAGTGCATAGCGCTGCGGAACGCCTTTGGCGAAAACGAACGAACTCACTTTAACAATACGAAGAGTTTTATCGGACACTGCATGGGTGCCGCTGGTTCACTGGAACTGGCGGGAAACTTGCTCTCCTTTGAGGACGGCGTTTGCCATGCAACGATCAATGTCGATGACCTCGACCCCAAATGTGCCCTTCGCAATTTGGTAATCAACGAGCCCAAGGAAATCGGAAAAGTTGAATATATCCTCAACAATTCGTTTGGAATGTTGGGTATTAACTCGGTAGTGATCATCAAACGCTACACGGACTAAATCAAGACAACAAATCGACCTGTCCTATGCGGTCGAGTAACTGACCAAAACGGCTGATCATTCAGCGCAGGAGAGAACACGGTATGACACCTGAAGAAATACGCGAAGAAATCCTCGACATTCTCGAAGACATCGCGCCGGACGAAGATTTGGGCGACTTGAAAGACGAAATTGCTTTTCGCGAGCAGCTGGAACTGGACAGTATGGACTTCCTAGACATCGTCATGGAACTGCGTAAGCGACATCGCGTGCAGATTCCAGAAGGCGAATACGGCGAGTTGGCGAGCATGCAAAGCACTGTGGCTTACCTGACGCCGGTGATGAAAGACATGCAAAAGACTTAAGGTCGAATCGAGGAGGCCGTCGTAGCACGTCAACATGCTACGGCGGTGTTTCAAAACGGCTCCAGCGGAACGATAGGTACAATCTTCGATGTACGATACCGTGATAATCGGAGCGGGCATGTCAGGTCTGGCGGCGGGAATCCGCTTGGCTCATTTCGACCAGCGCGTTTGCATTCTCGAGCGCCACTACACAATCGGTGGTCTCAACTCCTTCTATCGTCTCCGCGGCCGCGACTACGATGTCGGACTACACGCCATCACCAACTTCACGCCCAAGGGCGCGAAGAAGGGGCCGTTGGCGCGGCTGCTCAGGCAGCTGCGATTCAAATGGGACGACTTTGCACTCGCACCCCAAATCGGCTCCGCGATCCGCTTCCCCAACGTAGAACTCAAATTCGGAAACAATATCGATCTGCTCTTAGCGGAAGTCGCGCGAGAATTCCCGTTGGAAGTTGACAACTTCCAACGGCTACTCGGCGAGCTGATCGAATACGACGATCTCGAGCAATCGCAATTCGAGATCTCGGCCCGTCAATTCGTCGGCGAAATCATCAAGGACCCACTGCTGGTCGAAATGATCTTCTGCCCGCTGATGTGGTACGGCAACGGACGCGAACACGATATGGACTTCGGGCAATTCTGTATTATGTTCCGCAGTATCTTCCTCGAAGGTTTAGCGCGCCCCTATAAAGGCGTCCGACTCATCTTGAAACATCTGGTAAATCGCTTCCGCAAACTGGGCGGCGAACTCAAGCTGAAATCGGGAGTCAGCCACATTCGAGTGGACAATGACCACGCCGGTGGCGTCGTGCTCGATAGTGGCGAAGAGATTCAGGCCAAAAAGATACTCTCCTCGGCCGGTGTCATCGAAACGCTGCGACTATGCGACGATATTACCAACGTCGACGTCAGTCTCGCGGGACAACTCTCCTTCACCGAAGCGATGTCTGTCCTCGACTGCCAGCCCAAAGAAATCGGACACGACGAAACGATCGTCTTCTACAATGATTCGGACACGTTTCATTGGAAGAAGCCAGACGACGAATTGTGCGATGTTCGCACGGGCGTGATTTGTTCGCCCAACAATTTCCAATACGACAGCGAACTCGGGGACCTGCCCGATGGCATGATCCGCATCACGTCACTGGCCAACTTCGACCGCTGGAATAGCTTGGACGAGAAAGAATACCAGCTACAAAAGCTGCGTTGGTACGATCGAGCCGTTGAATCCTCGATCCGTTTCATGCCGGAATTCCGAGGCCACGTCGTCGACACCGACATGTTCACACCGACCACCATTCGGCGCTTTACCTGGCACGATAACGGCGCAGTTTACGGTGCCCCCGAGAAGAAGATTGACGGCACAACGCACTTGAAGAACTTATTCCTTTGCGGTACCGATCAAGGCTACGTCGGCATCGTCGGCTCAATCGTCAGCGGCATCTCCATGGCGAATAAAATACTGGTCACGTGACCACATTGCCGGGCGAAAAATAACAGATCACGTAGCACGTAAGCTGAAATTGCACACTAGACGATCCATTCCCAACTAAGATAGAAGTTATCACCCAATGCCCAAGGATTTTCTCAAAGGCGCCCATGACGAATACGACGTTGCCGTCATCGGCAGCGGGTTGGCGGGCATGACCACGGCGAACATCCTGGGACGCGCTGGCTATCGAGTCATCTTGCTGGAACAGCACTACAAGCTGGGCGGAATGGCCACTTGGTTCAAGCGACCAGGCGGTCACATCTTCGATGTCTCACTTCACGGCTTTCCCTATGGAATGATTAAAAGCTGTCGGCGTTACTGGTCGAAAGAGATCGCCGAATCGATCGTGCCACTCGAACGAATTCGTTTCGACAACCCGATGTTCTCGCTGACAACTTCCTACAACCGCGAAGACTTCACTCGCCTGCTCACCGAAAAGTTCAACGTCCCACCGGCAACGGTAAACGAGTTCTTCGATACCGCTCGAGGGATGAACTTCTACGACGATCAAAACATGACGACGCGGGAACTGTTCGACAAGTTCTTCCCGGGGCGAATGGACATCGTCCGACTGCTAATGGAGCCAATTACGTACGCCAATGGGTCGACGCTGGAAGACCCCGCCATCACCTACGGAATCGTATTCTCCAACTTCATGTCCAAAGGTGTCTATACATTTGAAGGCGGCACCGATCGACTGGTGCAATTGATGCACCAGGAATTACTGAACAACAATGTCGATATCCGCATTCGTTGCGACGTCGAAAAAATCGACGTAACGGGGGGCCGAGTCCGTTCTGTCAACGTCAATGGACGCGACATTAAGTGCAAGGCAGTAGTCTCAAACTCGAATTTACGGGCCACCATTTTTAATTTGGTTGGCGCGGAGTACTTTGACAAGAAGTTCATTGAGGACGCTCGCGAAGTGCGACTCAACAACTCCAGCACCCAGACCTACATCGCTCTGAAACCCGACGAACGAATCGACGAAGAAATGGGCGACTTGTTCTTTACATCGACTGCCGAAGAATTTCGCACCGACCTGTTGCTCAGCCGCGACGTTTCCAGTCGTACCTATTCGTTCTATTATCCGAGGATTCGTCCGCAAGGACGCCCTCGCTGCCTGATCGTCTCCAGCACCAATGCGAACTATAGCGACTGGAGCGAGTTGAACGAGCAAGATTACGAGGCGAGCAAAGTTGACCTTATCGAAAAGACTCTCGACCACCTCGGCGGATATATCCCCGATATTCGCGACCGAATCGATCATGTAGAAGCGGCCACGCCGAAGACATTCCAACACTACACAAAACATCTGGCTGGCGCTAGCTTCGGGACGAAATTTGAAGGTCTGGGTGTTAGTCGCAGCCTGCCAGACCAAATCAAAGGACTGTACCATGCCGGTAGTGTCGGCATCATCATGTCCGGCTGGCTCGGAGCGATTAACTACGGTGTGATTGTGGCCAACGACGTCGACAGCGTGTTGATGTCCGCCAGCTCTGCCTCCACCCCTGAATCAATGGGCAGCTGAGCGAAGACCTGCTTCACGGAAAGAAAAATGAGCTTAGAAAAAATACACGCCGCCATCCCACATCGCGCACCGATGCTGCTGGTGGACGAAATCGTCGAACAGGACGACAACCGAATCGTCTGTAAGAAGACGTATCGCGAGGATGAGTACTTCTTCCAAGGACACTACCCGGATTTCCCGTTGGTGCCCGGGGTCATCCTCTGCGAAAGTGCCATGCAAGCCGGAGCCATCCTGCTTTCCCAGCACGTTGCAGGAGTAGCAGGAGCACCTGTCGCGACGCGAATGAACGATGTTAAATTTCGCAAAATGGTCCGCCCGGGCGATACGACGCTGATGGAAATCACACTCAACGAAAGACTGGCCGACGCCTTTTTCCTGTCGGGCAAAGTCACCTGCAACGGCAAAGTTGCCGT
This sequence comes from Pirellulaceae bacterium, assembly GCA_047620805.1. Taxonomy (GTDB): domain Bacteria; phylum Planctomycetota; class Planctomycetia; order Pirellulales; family Pirellulaceae; genus JBLHLE01. Next base: position 1,233 of record JBLHLE010000537.1, on the reverse strand, counting down.
GCGATTCGACTTCGCCTGCACAATCGCGGCGACCAGTTAGACGATACCAGTCGACCGTAAACCAATCAAATCGTTTCCCAATAGGTAAATCCCGTGGACTTTCTGCAACTCGAAGGTAAACGCATCCTGATCTTTGGTGTTGCCAACAAGAAGAGCGTGGCGCACCACATCGGCAAGACGCTTGTGGAAGCGGGCGCGAATGTGACTTACGTTGTCCGCAGCCCCGAGCGCAAGCAATCGACCTCAAAGCTGTTAGGCGACCAAGACGTGTTCGTGTGTGACGTCGAACATCCCGACCAGATCGAACGCCTGCGGGGCGAACTGGCCGAGCAATACGATAGCATCGACGGTGTTGTCCACTCGATCGCTTTCGCAGATTACGAAGGGGGCATGAAGCCCTTCCACGAAACGGAGAAGTCGCAATTTCTCCGAGCGATCGACATCTCCTGCTTTTCATTTATCGCCATCGCCAACGCACTGAAAGACCTACTAGCCGAAGAAGCGTCACTGGTGACGATTTCGATTTCCACGACCCGCATGGCCAGTGAAAACTACGGCTTCATGGCACCCGTTAAAGCAGCGCTCGACTCATCCTTGGCGTTCTTGGCAAAATCGTTCAGTCGGTTTTCGAAAGCCAGATTCAACGGTGTCGGTCCAGGGCTTCTAAAAACGTCCGCCTCCGCGGGAATACCGGGCTACGTAGACTCGTTCTTGTTTGCCGAACAAGTCATTCCCAGAGGCAAAGCAGTGCAGACACAAGAGGCCGCTAACGTCGCCGCCTTCCTGCTCAGCCCCAGATCCTCGGGTATCAACGCCCAATGCCTAGTCGTCGATGCTGGCATGGAGATCAACTACTTCGACAACGAGATCGTCCGCAAAGTTGTCGAAGCGGATAAGTAGTGTTTCCATTGGGGCGACCAACAGAACTTCGTTAGGCCTAACATCGCGAATCTCACGCAGAGATGCATCGCTGTAAGAGTCAGTGAAATGGGCTAATTACTGGAATCCCTGTTAACTCGAATTTTCAGAAACCGACGGTGAATCAATACGAGCATCGTCCACGATTCGCCGGCGGCTCTGCATGAGAATTCAGGAGAATCAAAAGGAACGGTGCAGAACCGAAAGGCGGCGGGTGTCGCAAGGAGATGACGCGGCAAACTAGTGAGTTTAGTAAAGAACACATCCGGAATACGGAACGATAAAAAGTTGGATTAAGAGTGTTTCGTTGCCGTT
>JBLHLE010000536.1:0-5747 GCA_047620805.1 Pirellulaceae bacterium | reverse complement strand
CCGGCACGCTTCTTCGTGACGGTCTTCTCGAACTGCCAGATATTTGCTGAGGATGTCTGTTTCCTCAGCAGTCGGCGGTCGAGTGAATATAGACCAGACGGCGGTCTTAACGATTTCATTTCGGTCTGTCATACCTTTCAAGCGATTGAACAGTCCGCTATTGAGGTAGGATTGCTGAACTTCGGCGCTGTTACTGAAGTACAAAGACTCTTGTACAGCGATTTGAAAGTCTTCATTTGGTTGCTGGAAGTTACTCGTATTTCCCGCCGACGCTGAACTCATGATCCTTTTCTGCAGCTCTTCGGAGGAGGCGATACCTTCAAACGATTGCGGGTCGTTCGTGGCGAGTCTTAGAGAACGCGCGTATTGCAACGGAGTTAAGGCTCGGGGGATGGCGACGGCGAACATCGATTTCGATGGTGGGTCTGCCGATTCCCAAAGACTGCTTCTAGAATACGTTTGACTCAACACCATCCCGCGAACGAGGCGTCGCAGGTCGTATTTGTGGGCGACCAGATCTCGCGCCAGCCAGTCGAGCAATGCGGGATGACTGGGCGGGTTTTCGGAGTGCATTTGGTCGAGCGGCATGACCAAACCGTGGCCATAGAATTGGTACCACAAGCGATTCACGATTGAGCGCGCGAAGAATTGGTTCTGATCGTTCTGCAACGCGATCTCGATCAATCTCGCCCGTCGACTGTATTTGGGTGCGGGCGGCGGCTGTTTCTTTTCAGCTAATTTCTTAAAACGCTCGTCGTCTTTTTTCTGCTCGTCCTTCGTTGGTTCCTTATATTCTGGCTCGTCCAAAATCTTGCCCGTCAGGAACATCAGTTTCGCTTCGCGTTCTTCGCCAGCGGTGGTGGTGTACTTCACCAAGCCGTATTCGCGCTCGGCAAAAAAATCGCCATTCTCAAACGTGCGATTGAAGAACGACTTCATCCCGTAGAAGTGGTCCTGCGACCAGTCGTCGACTTCGGGGTGGTCGTGGCATTTGGAACAGCTGACGTTCACGCCGAAAAACAACGAACTGACGTCGACCGTGAGTTTGTCGGGATCGTTCGCGCGGCGGCGAACGAACTCCCTGGCAGCCTTCTGGTTTTCATCTTCTTGATTGGGAACGAGCAAGTCGCGAAAGACTTGATCCCACGACCGATTCTCTTGAAACGCAACTTTTAAGTAGTCTCGCAAGCTGGCCTTGGTTTCTGCCATGAGCATGACGTCGAATCGATCGGTCATATAGTCGACGAACTCCGGCGACGATACCAACTGATCAACCAACTTCTCTCGCTTCGCCGGATCATCGGTTTCGATGAACTGCTTTGTTTCGATTGGCGCTGGTACGCGTCCGACCAAATCGAGTGTCAAGCGACGAACGAGCGTTTCGCCCGCAGCTTGGCTGGCCGGCTGTCGCTTCGCCCGCTCGAGTTCGGCAGTGATGAAATTATCGATCGCGTTTTCGATCGTCGAGCTGTCCGAGATCGGATCAACCGCGAACAGCGGCGATTGCGCAATCGCTAAGGCAATCGTTGTGGCAACGAAGTAACCAAAGATGGCTCTACGCATTGAGTAGCTCCGGATCTTGGTGGGGGTAATGAAGTGATATCGAATCGGGGAGTGCATTCGATCCAGTGTGGTTAGATTGGATCGAAGAGTGCTTATGCGTTATAGTCCGAACTCACTCCAAGGTCAACATTATATGGGGTTACGTCGAGCTGCATTTGTTCATGAAATGCCATCGGCGCGACGGGAGAGCTTACGGGGACTGAAGTTGCGAACCTTTGGTAAGATAATACTGTTTTCAGAGTCCTTCTGATGGGGCAATACTACGGGATTGGAATACCACAGGCATCGATTGTTTGCCGCCATTTCCTTACACACAGACGGCAAGAAAAAACGTAGCAGAACGTCGCCAGACTTCTGGCAAACTTGCAGTTCAATCTCGTCTTACAGATTGGCTTCAGCTCTGGCGAGCCCAGGCCGACCCAGCACAACGACGTGATGTGGCGGGTCACGTCCTGACGTCTGGCAACATTTGCGACGCTGTTGGCTTTTAGCCCATTTGCTGGTGTATATTGGCCCCTGGTCGGTCCATATCCTAAAGTGGCTATGTCCTATGACATTGAACAGGTGATCGAATTCCAGAGACAAGCGGGCATTGGAGAAACATCATGCGTAATATTTGGTTCCTTGCGACGCTTTTGATCGCAAATACGACGTTTGCACAAGGCTACACAATCGCTACCTCGCGCGGCGATGCGATGATCGCGAAATATTTCGCGGCGGAAACGCAGAAGCTGCAAGGCTCCTGTCTGACTGATCTCGAATCGCGGGAAGATTGGGAGAAGAACAAACAAGTCTATCGTGGACAACTGCTCGAGATGCTGGGCCTCAAACCTCAGCCCGAACGAACTCCCTTGGAAGTAAAGGTGACGGGCCGGACCGAAGAAGCGGAGTTCTACGTCGAGAACATTCACTTTCAATCGCGTCCCGGTCTGTACGTGACGGGAAACGTCTACGTGCCCAAGAAAGTTGACGGCCGGTTACCGGCGATCCTTTATGTCTGTGGACACGGCGGAGTGAAGAAGGACGGAGTTAGTTTTGGCAACAAAGTCCATTATCATCATCACGGATCCTGGTTCGCTCGCAATGGCTACATTTGCCTGACGATCGATACACTACAGTTAGGTGAGATCGAAGGGATCCACCACGGTACTTATAGTCACGACATGTGGTGGTGGCTAAATCGCGGCTACACCCCAGCGGGTGTCGAGGCATGGAATTGCGTTCGAGCATTGGACTATCTGCAATCGCGAGACGATGTCGACGGCGAGCGGCTTGGTGTCACCGGACGAAGTGGTGGCGGTGCATACAGTTGGTGGATCGCGGCGATTGATGAACGGATCAAGGTCGCCGTTCCGGTCGCTGGCATCACCGACATGAAAAATCACGTTGTCGATGGCTGCGTCGAGGGACACTGTGATTGTATGTTCATGGTAAATACCTATCAGTGGGACTATGCAAAAGTCGCGGCACTTGTGGCACCTCGTCCGCTGTTGATCAGTAACACCGACGACGATGGCATCTTTCCACTCGATGGAGTTGTCTCGACATACAATAAAGTTCGCCAGGTCTATAAACTCTATGGTGCTGAGAAAAATGTCGGATTGCACATTACGTCGGGACCACATAAAGACACTCAGGAGCTTCGCGTGCACGCCTTCCGTTGGTTTAATCATTATTTGAAGAACGACGATGATTTGATCAACACCAGCGCCGGCAAATACTTTGAACCGCAACAGTTGAGAGTCTTTGAGACGCTCCCCAAGGACGAAAAGAACACGTCGATTCACGAATCGTTCGTGGCGGCGAGCGAACCTGCTACTGCTCCTGAAGACGAAAAACAACTCCAGCAATTCGCCAGCGCGCGGTTGAGTTCACTGCAAGAGCTAAGTTTTCGGGCGTGGCCCAAAGACCCTGCTGCATTGAACGTTAAACCAGCATTCAGTGCTAAAAAGGATGGACTTTCCCTGAACGCCTACGATTTTACCAGCCAAGAGAATGTCGACCTGCGATTGTATGTCGTTAAGAAGGCGGGTCTCGAAAAACCGCAGCTGATGGTGCTGAATGTTCTGGATGAACAGTCCTGGAAGGAAACTTTGTCGACGCTGTCGGTATCGTTCAAAGAACAGCTGGCGAGCGAAACGCTGCCGCCAGTAAACAGCGAGGACTTTAAGAGCCTGCGGGGAATGTTGATGTCACAACCGTGGGCGATGGCATACGTCGCTCCACGAGGTATCGGCCCGACGGCGTGGGATCAGTCAGCGAAAAAGCAAACCCAACATCGACGACGGTTTTATTTGCTGGGACAAACATTAGATGGAATGCGAGTTTGGGATACTCGCCGAGCAATTCAAGCCTTGCGAGCGGTCGAGACCAGTAGTGAGACACAATTGTGGTTGCAGAGTGAACGGAGAATGGCAGGTGTAACCCTGTTAGCATCGTTGTTTGAGCCCGCTGTGACTCGAATGGATCTATACAAATTACCGCACACGCTACGGGATGGCCCCTTCCTGCTCAACGCGAGGCGATTTCTCGACACGCCCGAAATCGTCACGATGGCCATGGCAAGGAGTCGAGTTGTGTTGTACGACAACGCTGCCGAGGCGTGGAAGCAGCCCTCGCAAACAGCAAAGAACTTGCAGCTCGATAAGAAGCAATTTCAGATTCGCCAATTGCCAGGTGAACCAATTGCCAGGTGAACCAGCTGCCAGGTGAACCAATTGCCAGGTGACCCAGCTGCCAGGTGAACCAATTGCCAGGTGAACCAGCTGCCAGGTGAACCAGCTGTCAGGTGAACCAATTGCCAGGTGAACCAATTGTCAGGTGAACCAATTGCCAGGTGATTGTTTTCGTGGCATGAACGTCTCGTCTGTCTCGTCTGTGGATCGCGCGGTAGCAACAGAATCTTGGCGGCTTGGTCCAGTCGAAAATCACCAACGACACGTCGGGGCTACGCCCTTTGACAACCCGTAGGAGCTACGACTTCAACGCCTTTTCGACTTTATAGCAGGCGACGAGTTGCTCGTTCCGCGCGTCTTTGAATTCCAGCGGCGGCATAGCTTGATGGCATTGCTCTTCGACGATGGGACAGCGAGTGACAAAGGGGCAGCCCGGCGGAGGGTCGTAGGGACTGGGGACTTCGCCTTCGAGAATTGTCAGTTCCTTGCGGTCGTCGGGATCGTCGACCGGATTGGCACCGAGAAGTGCCTTGGTGTACGGGTGCAGCGCTTCGCTATGGATGTCATCGCACCGCAACTCTTCGACAATTTTACCTAAGTACATCACCAGCATGCGATCGCAGAAGTGGCTGACGACTTTTAGATCATGCGAAATAAACATGATCGTCAAACCAAACTCTTCCTTTAGATCCATCAGCAAGTTGAGGATCTGGGCTTGGATCGACACATCTAACGCGGAGATCGGCTCGTCGGCGACAATGAAATCGGGCTGAACCGCGAGAGCGCGCGCGATTCCGATCCGTTGTTTTTGGCCACCGGAAAACTCGTGCGGGTATTTTCCACGCGCATCTCCGGGCAGGCCGACCTTGTCGATCATGCTGTCGATGTAGGCATTGACCTCTCCTGGCCCGACGACTTTGTGGAACTTGATGACCTCTTTCAACATCGTTCCGACGGTCATGCGAGGATTTAGCGAGGAACTTGGGTCTTGGAAAATGATCTGTATACGTTTGCGAAACTTGCGCATTTCGCCATAGCTGCGATATGTCAAATCGTTGCCGTCGTAAATGATCTGCCCTGAAGTTGCGGGGTAGAGACGAGTGATCAAGCGGCCGAGTGTCGATTTTCCACACCCCGATTCGCCGACGATGCCGAGCACTTCACCTTTGTGGATACGCAAGCTGACATCGTTAACGGCATGAACTTTGGCAACGGTCGTGTTAAACAGTCCGCCTTTGACGGGAAAGTGCTTGACCAGGTTGTTGACTTCGAGGAGTGCCATTTAGCTGTCCCCCCCGGCGACCGGATAATGACAGCGAACAGAGCGGTCGTTTTCCTGCTGTTCCAATCGCGGTTCCGTGCCCATACAAAGATCCTGACGATGGCCGCAACGATCGTAGAAGCGGCAGCCAACGGGCAAGTCGTAAAGGCTGGGAACGATGCCCTCGATGGTTGGTAGCCTCTGCCCGTGATTTTTGGGCCCAGCTTTCGGGATCGATTTGAGCAACG
>JBLHLE010000535.1:0-5764 GCA_047620805.1 Pirellulaceae bacterium | reverse complement strand
CCGATGCACCTTGCCGCTGCCATTGAAGGATGGCGAAAGCAACGCACCGAAGCTATTCCACGGTGGCTCGACTCCATGGGAGTTTTTGAGACGCTGTTGTCGCTGGCGGTCTATCGCTACGAACGCAGCGACGATGTTTTGCCAGAATTCCTCGACGCCAGCCCGACGCTGACTGCCCGCGAGATGGGACACCCTCTGTTGCCCGCTGACGAACGCATTTGTAACGATGTGCAGTTCGGCGACTCACTCCGGTTGATGATGGTCAGCGGATCGAATATGTCGGGCAAGAGCACGTATTTGCGAACCATTGGTTGCAACGTGGTTTTGGCTATGGCCGGCGCTCCCGTCGTAGCGAAAACTTTTCAGTTGTCACCGCTTCGAGTCGCGTCGTCGATGCGAATTCAGGATTCGTTGCAGACTGGGACTTCGCATTTTTACGCCGAGATAAAGCGGCTTAAGTTGATTGTCGAGTGGGCGGAGTCGGATGAAGCTCCCGTCCTCTTTCTGCTGGACGAGATATTGCATGGCACCAACTCCCACGATCGGGGTGTCGGGGCCGAGGCGGTGGTGTCAAAGCTGCTCAATTGCGGCGCAATCGGTCTCGTTACAACGCATGATCTGGCGCTAACTGAGTTCATTGTTCGCTTGAGCCAGCCGGCGAAGAATGTGCATTTCGCCGACCAGTTTGCCGATGGGGAAATGGTGTTCGACTACCGTTGTCGCGACGGAATTGTCCAGAAAAGTAACGCGATTGAGTTGATGCGTTCGCTTGGATTAGAAGTATAATCCTATCTACTAAAAGCCGTTTTTGCCAATCGCTTTAGCAGGCGAGTGTTCGTTTGCGCTGCTCGCGAAAATGGTTTTCGGCAAACGAGGAGTCGATATGCACTCATGTTTCGAGACGCCCCTGAGAGCCGCAAAACACTTATGTGGCATTTGCTTTTTGACGATACTTGCCGTTGCGGCGGTCGACGCTCAAGATGCTAAAGAGGCGACGCGACCCGCCGCATTGTCCCCGCAACGCTCGCTAAGCGAAATTGTGCTGCCGGCAGGATTTGAAATTGAATTGGTGGCGAGCGAGCCGAATGTCATCGATCCCGTCGCCATACGATTCGACGAGTACGGCAGGCTGTGGGTTGTCGAAATGCGAGACTACCCGCTCGGGCCCGCCGAGGGGAAGCCGGGCCTATCGACGATCCGATTGCTGCGCGATAAGGATGGGGATGGTGTCTATGAAACGTCGACGGTCTTTGCCGATCAGCTGCTGTTTCCAACGGGTTTACAACCGTGGCGGGGTGGCGTCATCGTGACCCTGTCGGGCAAGATCGTTTTCATGAAGGACGAGGACGGCGACGATCGAGCTGATATTCGCGAAACTTGGTACGAAGGATTCGCCGAACAGAACTCGCAACTACGGGCGAACCATCCCATTTTGGGGATTGATGGATACGTTTACGTCGCCAACGGTTTGCGAGGTGGAATCGTTGCCAATGTTAGAGATCCGGCGGAGCCACCATTAGAGATTCGTGGCTACGATTTTCGCTTCGACCCAGTTACCGGGCGGGCCGAAACTGTAACGGGAATGGGGCAGTTCGGCCTAACCTTTAACGACTATGGCGAGCGATTCGTATGTAGTAATCGAAATCCTGCGAAGCATATCGTTTTGGAAAATGAATACCTCTCCCGCAATCCTAAGGTGGCGATCTCTCAGACGTCAAATGACGTGGCCGTGGCCGGCGAGGCCTCGCGCGTCTACCCATTGGTCAAGGCATGGACAACGTCGAATCTGCATTCCGGGCAGTTCACCGCTGCTTGTGGCGTTACATTCTATCGCGACACCCCATTGCGAGATTTGCAGAACAGCGTGTTTACTTGCGAACCGACAGGGAGTCTCGTTCACTGCGAACGCGTTGGACGGCAAGGCGCTAGCTTCGCATCGCGACCCTTCGCCGAATCCAAGGAGTTTTTGGCTTCTCGAGATTCCTGGTTCCGTCCCGTCAATCTCGACGTGGGCCCGCACGGCGATCTCTATGTTGTTGATATGTATCGAGCGGTGATCGAGCATCCGCAATGGGTGCCTGCGGAATTGCAGGATAGGTTAGATCAACGATTCGGCGATGATCGCGGTCGGATTTATCGAGTAACGCGAAAGGCAGAGAAAAGTGATGGTGAAGGCAAGCCCGATCGTCAGGATAGAAATCGAGTTGGCATCGCGCAGTATTCGCCAACCCAACTCGTCGAAACTTTGTCGCATAGCAACGCGTGGTATCGAGATACGGCAGCTCGCTTGCTGTTAGAGGGGCGAGATAAGTTGCCGTTGGAAGCATTGCGACAACTAGTTGGCAACGGCAAGACGCCGCAGTCGAGAGCTGCAGCGTTGTGTCTGTTGAAATCGACTGGAAATCTCGAAACGCCAGATCTCATCGTTGGCTTGAAAGATGCAGACACCGAGGTGGTGGCGATGGCATTACGTACAGGCGACGAACTCATTCGCTCCTCCAAAGAGTTGCGAAAGCGGGCTTTAGAATTGTCCGCCAACGGAAATACTCAGTTGCGATTCCGCGCTTTGTTGGCTTTGGCCCCCGTCACCTCTGAGGATGAAGCGAATTTGGTGGGATTGGTTTTGAAATCTGAAAGCGACCCTTGGGTGGTGCAAGCAGCTTTGGTCGCAGCCGGCAGTCACGCTGTTCCCGTTCTGAAAATCGCGCTGTCGGACCCGCAGGCGACACACGACTCTTCGCTAATAGAATCGCTCGCTGAACTCGCAATCGCGACTGGTTCGAAGCCAATGGATTTATTGCGGTTGTCTCGAACTGCATCGCCGACTGACATGATGTCACTGTTGTTGGGAACATTAAAGAAAACGAAGTCCGCGAGCGAAGTGGTTGCGAATGTGGCTCGCGAGTCCGACGTTTTTCATAAACAATTTCAATCGGTCGTGGATCTCGCCGCAGACCGTTCGGCTCAGCATTCCGAGCGGATTCGAGCGATTTCGGTATTGGGGTATTCGGGAAGCCTCGAAGTCCTCGGGAAGCTGGCGGCGTCCAACGAAAGCACGGAAATTAGGTCGGCTGCTGTGCAAGCACTGACCAGGGCACCCGACGAGAAATTGTGGCGTCCACTACTAAATTCGGTTCGTTCGTATTCGCCGAATTTGCGACGAACCGTGCTTGACGGCATGATCGGTAACCCGCGTTTGTTAGCAATGCTATTGGATGCGGTGGAAGCGGAGCAGATTCCGGCCACGATGTTCGAGCCGCACCAAGTGCGACGATTGAACTCCCACTCGAATGTTGAGCTACGCAAGCGCGCCATGAGGCTGCTCGCTTCCGTTGTTCCCGCCGATCGCACTCTGGTTCTGCAGAAATACCAGGCAGCACTAATGTTGGATTCAGATCCCATTGCGGGGCGGGAAGTCTTCAAGGCTCGCTGTAGCAATTGCCACAAGATTGCCGATGTTGGCTTTCTGGTCGGGCCAGATATCAGCGACTCGCGAACTCGCACCCCAGCACAATTACTCACGGATATCCTACAACCAAGTCGCGCAGTGGACGCCGCGTTCATGGGGTATACAGTTATTACCACCGAGGGGAAAACATTCAATGGCGTGCTCGAGACGGAGAATTCGTCGTCTGTGACCATTAAGCAACTCGGAGGTAAAAAGGTTGTCCTCAACCGAGATCAAATCGACGAGCTTCGTTCGGATGGGATTTCGTTCATGCCAAACGGATTGGAGAAAGATATCTCGCGCCAACAGATGGCGGACTTGATATCATTTATCAAGAATTGGCGCTACTTGGACGGCCAGATTCCGTTGCGAGAGCCAGTCGTTTCGAGACCGAAATGAAGCTGACCTGAAGACATGGAGGGATGAGAATGGCGAATCGAGACGAGAAGCCCAACGACGAGAAGCCCAACGACGAGAAGCCCAACGAGGCGGAGTCCAACGAGGCGGAGTCCAACGAGGCGGAGTCCAACGAGGCGGAGTCCAACGACGAGAAGTCGAACGTGGCGGGGTCCCATGAAGAGGGGCCCAACAGCGATTTCGCTGCGATGAAAAAGTTGTCGCCCCGGCGTAACTCGACCGTCGCCACGAACCTCGATGAGCTGGTCGAGGAGCAATTGCATCACTTCGGTATCGATTCCAATTCGGAATTTGGCGAAACTCTCGCTCGCGTTACGCGACGGCTGTATCTATCGCAAGTGGATCTGGAATCGCTTTGGGCACAGACCCTTAAGGAAATTGGTGATCTCGACCGCGCCGACACCATTTCATACTTCAATGCGAAAAAATTTCTTTCATTTCAACTGGCGAAGCTGCTAGATACGGTTCAGAATCCGTTTCGACGAGCCTATCAAAAGTTTCAGTACTCGTTGGAAACCCAGTCGGCGAAAGGGCCCTACCCCGTTTTCGACAATGTCACTGCAATTTTTTCAGCGACTCCGGTAATTACGCGAACCGCTACCTACATTTACGCGTGCGCGGAATGGATTGAAGATGCATTCTTGGGTAAGGAACTATTGCTTGAAATCTATTCGCGGCTGCTGAATCCAACTTCCGTGTCGCTGGCCAATCACATCGTCGACCTGGAGGCGGGCCCTTACGCGGAGCAGTATTTTGCTTGGAACTTTAATAGCGGCATGGCGGCAATCGACGGGGTGTTGTCTCACGTGCTTGGCCGCGACGACGTATTAATCGCCAGCCGACATATTTACGGTGGAGCACATCAGTTGATTCATGACTGGTATGCGAAAGCTGGCAATCTCGAGATCGCAGTCGAACAGTTTGATGGCTTTGGAGCGGAGGATTTTCAATGTTGCTGGGATGCGGCGCAAGTGAAATATGCGGACCGTCTTCAGAGCGGAAGATCCGCCTATGTTTACTTGGAGTCGCCCTGCAATCCGCACGGTTACTTGCTCGACGTTCCCGCGATCTGCAAGGCTGCACATCAGCAGGGGATGCGAGTGATCCTGGACGCGACGGTCGGAACGCCATTTTTGTTGAAGCCATTGCAACGCGAAGACGTCGAGGAGCGGCCTGACTTTGTGATACATAGTTACACCAAGGACCTGACGGGGACTGGCTCTGCCATCGCCGGAGTTGTGCTTGCTCAGAACAAAGACATGTTCATTCCCAAAGGCCAGACCTTTGAAGGTGTTGCTTGGAACGACACGCTTTTTTGGAATGTGTACTACGTCAAAGGTGCCTTCCTGAACGCCGACGCCGCGTTTGAAGTTATTCAGGGAATGAGGACGCTAACCGTGCGGATGTTGGCCAAATGCATCAACACTATTGTGCTGGCCGAAGTGTTCGATCGGCATCCGAGTATTAAGGTCCATTGCAACGCTTTGGAGAGCGATCCCAATAGTCAACTCCGCCGGGAGTTGTCTTTCCTCGGGTTGCCGGCTCCGCTGTTTACGATCGAGGTCAGCGATGTTCCCCGCGACGCTTTTCAGCGATTCTTCGATTGCCTGTCGCCGACGTTTGGCCACATGATCAGCTTGGGGCAGTCCAATACCATCGTTAGCTGCCCCGCGTTAACAACCCACTCCGAACTCAATAAAGAAGCGCTGGCCGACAACCAGATTGGTCCCACGACCATTCGATTTGCCGTCGGTGATGAAGATGTGAAGGACTTGTTGGCTCACTTTATCCAGGCGGCGAAGTTGGCACTGGAGCCGGTTGCACCCGGGTTCGTCGCCAAATTTCCCTCCGACGAAGAGATCGATGAGCTGGTAGAAGAACGATATGTAGATGCTCACC
>JBLHLE010000534.1:0-5771 GCA_047620805.1 Pirellulaceae bacterium | reverse complement strand
GATGAAGGTCATCGTCGAACCTGAAAGTTAGACGGGGAAAACGCCTGTTGACCGCTCTAGAAATGCCCGCTCTAGAAATGCCCGTGCGGGAAACGCATATGCGGGAAATGCATATGCGGGAAATGCCCGCGCGGGAAATGCATGTTCATCAAGATAGAAGACGCGCTCATTGGCAACGACACAAAAAAGGGCGACCAAATTTGGTCGCCCGATTTCGTTCTTGTTCGGCAAGCTACGCCTTCTTGGCAGCTTTCTTTTTCTTGGTAGTCTTCTTAGTCTTCTTAGTCTTCTTTTTGGCGGTCTTGGAAGTTTCCGAGCTCACCTTCTTTTTTGCTGTGGTTTCTTTCTTCCCAAAAGCATCGCTCCAATTGGAACTGAACTCGGCGCTTGGGCCAGAACGGACGATGGGTCCCGACATGTTTCGGTTACTCCCTAGCAGTGAAATAGAACGCGTTGTTAATTAAACAGGAAAACTATCTTAGAGATTCAATCCGGTTACGGGAAGGCTGTCCGCCCAGCGATTTTCGTTTGAATCTTCCATAAAGTCTTGCCCGCCGTGACGTACAGCGTCTTTTTGTCCGGTCCGCCGAAGCAACAATTGGTTACCATGTCTTCCGGAATGGGAATGGTCCCAACGTGCTTACCCTTGGCATTAAAGACGTAGACGCCGGCTGGATTGTCCGTGTTTTGGTTCGGATAGTTTCGATTCGCGCCCGCCGTAACGTAGATATTGTCCTCTTCGTCAATACACATGCCGTCCCCACCGCGACCTTTTCCAAAATCGTGTAACTCGTGGCGGTGGCCCGTCGGATTGCCATCTTCATCTAGTTGGAACGCCAACACTTTGCGCACTGGAATTAGTGGCTGGTTGTCGACGACGAACAGCGTGCGGTTATTTTTGGAAATAGCGATACCATTGGGCCGAGCTACCTCTTTGCCGAGAACTCTGACAACGTTCTTGCCGTCCGCGTCGACTCGATACACTCCTTCGGTATCTAATTCCAACTGTTCGCGGTTGGGGCCGTAATAAGGATCTGTGAAATAGATGCGTCCGCGATCATCAACGCAGAGATCGTTTGGACTGTTAAAACGCTTGCCTTGAAAGTTGTCGACGATCACCGTTCGTATCTTGGTGATGGTGTCGATCCGAGTAATCCGACGACCGCCTAAACCGCCTTTTTCATTTCCCTCGCACGCTAAAAGTCCGCCGTTCGCATCAAACATCAAACCATTCGCTCGACCGCTCGGACGCAGAAACGTATTGGCGGATTCGGCACCCGGTGCCAGACGCATAATCCGATTACCCTCAATTTCAGTGTAGTAGACGCTGCCATCTTTGTGATACGCGGGGCCCTCTGTGAATACCAATTCCGTAACAGCTTGGACTTCCGCTTCGGCCAGTAATTCCAACGGCGGTTTGTCTCCCGCAACGGCCACAGCAGACAACAGCGTTACATTCAGTAACAACGCAAATCGAATCATCAGGGTGCTCCTTTCATATGGTTTGGGATCTTGGATTATAGCAAGTTAGCGCTGCCCCCATTGTCCTGCGATTCTGTACGAGGAAATGCCGCTTTGTCAAAATAAGAACGTGCTCAAAGTGGTCGTGTGCAATTCAGATTGGTTAGATCGGGATGTCCGTGCTAAAAAGAACCCGTACCATCGCTCGCCAGGCTGTAGGTTCCCGCACGAAACCGGGGCGCCGACCAAACGCAACACATTACCAAGATCGACGCCAACAGTCGTCTGCCGAGCGGTCGACAACCTGCGTAGTTCATGTGTCGATTCGATATTGGTAGGAGGGCCCGCGGAATTAGCACGTAAGGAAAATGAACAATGTTTGCGACATAACCGGCAGAATGCGGACAGGTCGAACGGTTTGTGTGTTAACTAAATGAAACAGTGTTGTGGTTTCTCAACACGTGACGTTGCGAATTTTCCCAAGGGGATATGCTGCGAAATCGTTTTTCGTTTCTGAAACACTTGCACTTTAACGAGTTATGATTAAGCAACAGTTACTTTTGCCTGATTGGCACCCAAGGTGCATTACCTAGAACTATCGCTCATGTCAATAAATGACAGCGGTCTTTGTCGGGTTTGTATCTTGGAGGAACTACATTGGCTAAAACCATTCGTACTAAAGCAGCAGTAAATGGAAGTCGCAAAAGCAAGTCGACGAAGCAAAACGGCGTAGCCGATTTGGTGGAAGGCAATGACGGCAACAGTGATCGCGACGACGATCTTAGCGAAGACCGGCCACAGCGAAAGTCGGACGAAGAAGGTAGCCCCGATACAACTGACGACCCCGTCCGAATGTACTTGATGCAAATGGGCCAAATTCCATTGCTTAATCGAGACGAGGAAATCGACTCGGCAAAAGAGATTGAACGAGCTCGCCGATTGTTTCGCAATAGCATGTTGTCGAATGATTACATGCTGCACGGAGCCGTCAGTGCACTGGAGAAGGTTCGCGATGGCGAGCTGCGATTGGACCGCACTATCGAAGTCTCAGTAACAAATACCGTCGAGAAGAAAGCGATCATGAAGCGTCTGGGGCCGAACCTCAAGACACTGCACCATCTTCTCGCCGAAAATCAAGTTGACTATCGCATCGCTATTAGCCGCCGTCGCGACGAAGAAGAGCGTCGAGAAGCTTGGGCTCGACTGATTCGCCGCCGATTCAAGGCCGTGCGTTTAGTTGAAGAGTTGAACTTGCGTGCGAACCGACTACAACCTTTGTTCGACAAGCTCTCCGAGATTTCCGACCGAATGCAAAGTCTGTTGGTGCAGATCGAAGAAACCGAAGCCAACGGTTTCGCCTATGGTGCTTCGCTCGACGAACTGTACGCAGAACTTCGCTTCCTCATGCGAATCACTTTGGAAAGTCCCGCGACTCTCAAAAAGCGAATCATCAAAACGAACGGCTACCGCGGCGAATACGATGCCGCGAAGCGAACTCTCTCCGCAGGTAATCTGCGACTGGTCGTCTCGATCGCCAAGAAGTACCGCAACCGCGGCTTGAGCTTCCTCGACTTGATCCAGGAAGGCAACACCGGATTAATGCGAGCCGTCGATAAGTTTGAGCACGCTCGAGGCTATAAATTCTCCACCTACGCAACCTGGTGGATTCGACAAGCCATCACGCGAGCAATTGCAGACCAAAGTCGTACCATTCGAGTGCCAGTACACATGATCGATACGATGAGCAAAGTGCGAACGGTCGCTCGCCAACTAGTTCAAGAACTCGGCCGCGAGCCCACACCCGAAGAAACCGCTGAACGAGCTGGTCTGTCACTCGACGACACACGCTGCATTATGAAGATGTCTCGCCAACCCCTTTCGCTCGATCAACCCGTCGGCGATCACGACGACAGCTACTTCGGCGAGTTTCTGGAAGATTACCGGGACGACGATCCACTCTACGAAACGAACCAACTGGCACTGAAGGTCCGCATCGAAGAAGCAATGGAAGGACTCAACTACCGCGAACGCGAAATCATCCGCCTTCGATATGGCCTCGCCGATGGTTACTCCTACACTCTGGAAGAAGTCGGCAAGATCTTCTCCGTAACTCGCGAGCGAGTTCGACAAATCGAATCGAAGGCAGTTCGCAAGCTGCAGCAACCCTACCGTAGTCGCTCCCTGGCAGGCTTCCTCGACGGCGTCGAAATACCACTAGATGGTGCTACTGAAAACGCGTAACGCGATCAATAACTTACAAACCCGACCCGAGAGTACCCCGGCAAAATTATTTGCCGGGGTGTTTTTATGGGCTTTTGGTGACGTCGCGACGATTGTTCTTAAACGCGGAGAACGCAGAGTCGCAGAGAAGAAGAATAGAATTGGCGGATGTCTTATC
This sequence comes from Pirellulaceae bacterium, assembly GCA_047620805.1. Taxonomy (GTDB): domain Bacteria; phylum Planctomycetota; class Planctomycetia; order Pirellulales; family Pirellulaceae; genus JBLHLE01. The sequence goes on along the minus strand of JBLHLE010000534.1, from coordinate 1,912 downwards.
TGCGGCTCTGTGTGAGACTATTTCTTCCCAACCGCCCACCGCGCGCTCGAATTAGACACAATAATCGAAACAACACCGTACTGATTCAGGGCGCGCACGAAAAAAGGACGCGACCAACCATTCGGTCAATCGCGCCCCATCAGCGGGATCACATCGCTTAAATATCTATGTATCAGTTGTTTAAGGTGTCTTGTTTCTTCTTTGCTCGTGACTAGCACCAAACTAATAATGCAACGAGTGTGCCAAATCGAGGCGCAAGCTGTGTTGCTTCGTGTTAAGTCTTTTTTTAGTAAGCCTTTACTTTGTTTCAGTAATTTTATGGGGATAGGTTTACGCCCATTTAGCAGTCTCAATTCGGGAATCGAGTCTCAAAATGAGAGTAGGTGCTGACCGATGACTCCCCGCCTCGATATAAATGAGCTGCGAACCCTTTGGGCTGGGAACTGCCCGAGGCGGGTTCAGCAGTTACATACAAGAGCGACAGGCACTGTCAGGGTGCGTAGGAGCGGGTTGATGTCGATTGACGTAAAGAAGAATCTACCGAGCGGCACGATCATTCTGAAACGGCCAGAGAAGCGTAACGCTCTCAGTCGGGCGATGATGAGACAGCTGAAGGAAGCGTTGTCTGATTTCCATCAAGAGAAGCAAGTCCGCGCAGTGATCATCACCGGCGCCGGCGACGCGTTTTGTTCTGGGTCTGATCTGGCGGAAATAGCCGAGACTGCCAAGCAAGATAATCCCTACTCGCAATGGCATGAAGACGTCGTCATGCTGCGCGAGCTGCTCGACTACATGCTGCGTTTTCCCAAGCCGATTATCGCGGCAATCGATGGCCCCGCAGTCGGCTCTGGCGGTGGACTCGCCTTGGCAGCGGACGTCGTCGTGGCCTCCCATCGTAGCAGTTTCGGTTTCCCCGAAGCTCGCCGAGGACTCGTTGCCGGTGTCGTTGCGCCTCTGTTGACATTTCGACTCGGGGCCAGCGCTGCCGCTCGACTGCTCCTCACTGGAACCATGGTCAATGCCGAAGAAGCCAAGAGTCTCGGGGCGTTTGATGAGTTGGTCGAGTCCCATCTAGTTTGGGCGCGGGCTCACGAGTTGGCCGTAGAGATTGCCAAGTGTGCTCCGGAGTCACTTCAGCTGACAAAGCGGTTGCTAAACGAAACGATTGGCGAACAGATGCTAGAGAGCTTTCTCGCTTCCGGAGCTGCGGCTACTGCGACAGCGCGAACCACCGAGGCGTCCGTGGAAGGCGTAAACGCCTTCTTGGAAAAACGCGACCCCGAATGGAAGTGACGCTAATTTAGACGGACCCCAGAAAAGGAGCGACGCCCCGTGAACCGCATACACGGAGCGCCGCGTCTCAGGTCCTCCGCACAACCCACGGAAAACAGAGAAACCAAACCACATACCAACGAGTGACTGTTGAAGACCTACTGGGCGTTTGATGAGTAAAGGAGGGAGTCTCTAACGGGAAGATGGACGCCGTAAGTTAATCGTTTCCTAATCAGCGCTCCGTTTCAAAACACGCTGTTTTCAAGTGGTAATTGCTTGCTAAACGTCAATTGCCAGCTGGGAATCAATTACTTGTTCGATTGTTAGTTGGGCTTACGTTGTGGCTAAGTGCATTGCGGCGAGTGATCTCGGCGAGCACCCAGTCGGTGATATCGGCGTTTGCATTTTGGAAAACGACAGCTCGATTGACGCCCTTGATAATTGATGTGCGGTCGTTGGAATCCATCTCGTCACCGGAGTAGTTTAGCACCACTACCGCCCCTTTTTGATGGGCAATCGCGGCCACGATGTTGCTAATTTCCTGGTAGGTTGCGAAGTAGATTTTGGCTTCTTTAGTGACGATATCTTTGCGCTTTAGGCCCATCTTCACCTGCATGTCCGAGACAACTCGAGCCAACTT
>JBLHLE010000533.1:0-5775 GCA_047620805.1 Pirellulaceae bacterium | reverse complement strand
AAGTTCGTTGCTGTCGACGGTGGCTTGCGATACGCCAACGAGTTGGTGGAGCTAATTCGAAGTGAATTCCCCAACTTCGGGATAGCAGTGGCCGGTTATCCCGAGAAACATCAAGAGGCTGCAAGTGCTGAAATCGACTTGGAGAACCTCAAACGCAAAGTCGACGCTGGCGGCGACGTCGTACTGACTCAGTTGTTCTACGAGAATCAGAACTTCTACGAATTTCAAAAACGATACCAAGAGATTGGAATTACGGCGCCGCTCATTCCAGGTATTCTGCCAGTAACTAACTTGGCGCAGATTCAACGCATCTCTTCATTGTGCGGCGCTGTGCTACCCGAATCCTTCGTCGCGGAGTTGTCGAAGCGAGACGACGAGGATTGGCAGTTCCAAGTCGGTGTGGATTTTGCCACGCAGCAGGTCAAGCAACTGATCGCCGACGGCGCGCGAGGCGTGCATTTCTACGTTCTCAATAAATCGCAGGCGACCTCGGGCGTATTGCGCGGAATCAGAGGCTAGGATTGTAGCCCTTGAGTTGCGGGTGGAGATTGCGCTTAGTTCCCCGCTCCGGTCGCGTTAGGGCTGGCGATTTATCGGCTCCCCTCAAGCGAACTGACAAAAGGACGTCGATGTCGGTTTTTCCAAAATGGGGCGGCAGGTGGGGCTCAGTAGTACAAACAAGCGTCGCAATGACAAGGTCGCCCGCGATAAGAATCGAGTGGCTTAAAGTCGATTTGCAATTCGAGGACCCATCAAATGATGCGGTCAGTTTTTCGGGGAACCGACATCTCAAGAACTTTGTTAGCTGGCTTCGAATACTGCGACGCTGTGGCAGAGGAGCACGATTACGGCGAAACACGGCTATAGTGACAACGGTTCGCCAGCCAGTTGCCGTTCATCCCGAGTCAACTCGTACATGTCGTGCAGCAACTGAGCGTCGCAGGGGCGCTGAGTGACTTCGCGGCGAACGAACATTCGTTGTTGAGTTGCGATCATCACTTCGGGGGGCAACTCAGTCACTTGTCCAAAGAGGCGAGCGTAATTGACGAAGCTTGGTACGTTGGTAGTAACGAAGCCGTACATCATACTGCAAGTGCCAATTGTCTTGCCGGTGAAGATGCCCGTATTGATGGCCGACTTAGCGTAGTCTCCCATCATGCAGCCGACAAATTGCATGCCGGTCGATATCTTCTCGCCTCGGTATTCCATCTTCACTTTGCCGTAAGTGTTCTTCAGGTCGCTATTGCAAGTGCCCGCGCCGAGGTTGATCCAGCTGCCGAGATAGCTGTGGCCGAGGAATCCGTAGTGTTGTTTGTTCGTGTAAGGTTCGATGACGGACGCTTCGACTTCGCCGCCGATTTTGGTGGTGTGTCCGATGGAGACGGCATCTTTGATTGCCGAGTGTTCGATGACTCGCGCTTTGCGTCCCAGCAAGCACGGACCTTCCAGGTAGCAGTAGGCACCGACGTTGGCTTCTTCTTCGAGCACAATGGGGCCGTGCTTGGAGTTGTGAGTAACGTAGGCGCCGAGTTTCGCGCCTTCGGCGAGGAAGATACCATCGGCTATTTCGGTATAGTTGCCGTGGGCGATTCGGTATTCCAGGTTCTCGGATATGCATTCGAGGTTGTAGCGAACGACATCGTGGGGATAATCGATGAGTTTTAGTTTTGCATCGAGTGGCGAGAGGCTTGGAGCGCCAGCATAGTTGAAAAAGTCCTCCAGTTCATCCACCGAGACTTGACTCGGCGGGTGTGGAGCTTTGCTGGGGAAAATCGCCGCGACGATTGCGTCTTGGTTGCGGACGATGCCGGGCTGGCCTTGTTTGACAAGTCGTCCGAGTTCCAGGTAGGTGGAGCGGGAGGGGACGAGTCGCGCGTTGACAAACAAGGTCGCTTGTTGTGGATCGTGTTTGCCACCGTCGAGGTCTTCGAAATCGACTCGTTGGATTTCTTGCAGATGGGGACGCACAATACCACGCAAAGGTAGTTCGAGTTTCCGGAGCCAATCGACGAGTCGATAGCCACCGCAAGTTACAGCGTATGCAATTCGACCGATGGTGATCGGATAAAGATTCGAAACTTGCGCGTCTTCAAAGACGATGACATTCATGCGTAGTACGCCTCGTTGGAGGTTTTTTCGTTTTGAAAATGTAGTTCACTCGCAAAGCAGTATCCCGATTGGGAGCGAAAATCGTCAATATCGATTACAGGTCGTTGCAATCGATATAACCGTATCTCCGTGGGGCGGAACGCGGCGAAAACGCGCCTGGAGCGGCTCTAAAGGCTGATTGTGAACTAACCTTTATCGTTCACTTCCCAATATGCCAACTTGAGAATTAGGGAAATATGGTAATTCAAGTACGAGTGACGGAGGCCGCGAAATATCGCGTTTCCGCGCCGAGGACAGCGTCCTTGGTGGCGGTTGCAGCGGTGTTTGTCGTCTTGGCGTTTCTCTTGGGAACGTCGGCTCTCGGGCAGCAGAACGAGTGGCAGCAGGTCCGGGAGTCCGTCCTGAAATCGAGCGAAGGGTCGGTACAAGCTGCCGAAATGGACAGCTTTGGAAAGATCGTTCGGGATTCCGACGAGTCGATGGTGGTTTCGGAAGAGGGCGCGAAACAGACGACTTTTAATTACGCACCGTTCATTGTCGGTGTTGTTTCCGCGGTGTCTTTGTTGAGTCTCGGAATTGGAATTGGGTACTATCTCCCGCGCACTGTTGCGACGCAGGATCGAGAACAGGTCGATGCGGAATATGTGTTGAACCTGTTGGGTGGTGTCGGCGTTTGGACTCATAGCCTCGGCGAAGAGATGAAAGCCATGCGTAGCATGGTCGATGAGTTGGTCGAGCAGGTTGGGGATGTTGGGGATGTTGGTCCGGATGGTCAGTCGCGCGAAGCGAAACAGGAAGATAGTAGTACTCCCAATAATAACTCCAATAGTCACCTCGATACGATCGTGGCACAGTTGTCATCCGCGAATGCGAGATTGGGTCAGCGTATTGAGGCGGCCGAGACATCGATCAAGTCGCACGAGGCGGATGTTGTTTCGTATATGAATGAAGCGAGGCGAGATTCGTTGACCAGTTTGCCGAATCGGCGAGCGTTTGACGATCATATCGAGCATCGTTTGGCGGAGTGGCGTCGGTACGGCGTGCCTGTATCTTTGATGATGATCGACATCGATTTCTTTAAATCGATTAACGATCGGTACGGTCATCTGGCGGGTGACTCGGTATTGCGCGAAGTGTCGTTAGCGATGGTTGAAACGATGCGGGAATCGGATATCGTGACGCGATACGGCGGCGAGGAATTCGCGGTCATTTTGCCGAGTACTAGTGCGCGGGATGCGTGCCTAGCGGCGGAGCGTTTTCGGCTAGCGATCGAGGAGCGTGGATACCAATACGAGGGGCAGCAGTTGTTCGTTACGATCAGTTGCGGGACTGCACAAGCGATGAGCAGCGATGACGCCGAGTCGTTGATGCGACGTTCGGACGAGGCGTTGTATGCCGCCAAGCAGAACGGTCGGAATCGAGCGTATGTACACGACGGCGATCAGTCATTGTCTGTTTACGATTATCTCGGTACGACGCCGGAGTTAGCGAAATCGGCAGTTCGAGCGGAGGTTGCCAACGCAGAAACCTCAGCGCAAGCGCCGCAAGTTCCCTCGGAGCTAAACTCGCTATGCGACGATCTACGCCGCCGATTACACGAAATCGTCGACCAATCCTAAGAAAGTCCCGAATCAGCCACATTTTCGCGACATCAAAGCCGATAACTTCTACCCTAGCAGGGACTTGTCAACGATAACGGTTTGGAGTTAAATGGAACACCTCTAGATTGTCCAACAATCAACAACACAAAGCCAGAGTGGCGGAATTGGCAGACGCGCTGGATTCAAAATCCAGTACTCGCAAGGGTGTGTGGGTTCAAGTCCCACCTCTGGTACTTATTTGAAACCAAGGACTTACGACGCGAAGTTGTGAGTCCTTTTTTCGTGCCCAAACACGCTTGTGGGGGACAAAGTGGGGACACGATTGGTGTAGTGTTGCACTGTGCCCGTCTGGTCAATTTATTGGAACGAGCGTTTCGGGCCATGAATTTGGTGGCCATCGCACCCTAGAAGTCCAAGGTCTCGGCCGAGGTCGACTCCGGGACTCGAGCGAAGTTGTCTGCAGTGCGCCCATTTCGTCAGAGCACGCAGCAGTGACCGTCGAAAATCAGTGTCGTAGCATGACCGAAGGTAATGGAGTCAGGCAGCTCTTCGATAGGATCGAAGTAAGCCACCGAGCCGCTCAGTTGTTTCGATCTTAGCGTTCATATCTGGTTGTCGCTCAAGCGGTTCAATCAGTGAATTGCCGAGCCCCTGGTGGCAGCGTTCCGTGTGATAGTGGACTAGGTATTGCCTGATGGAATTGCGAGTCATCTTTTCGCCGAAGAGAATCAGTCTGTGCAAACATTCGGATTTTAGTGATCCGAAGAATCGCTCCATGTGCGCGTTCATATTAGGCGCTCGCGGCGGCAGTCTTTTCGGCTCGACACCCGCGTTGCTTAATATGGATCGAAACGACGCACAGAATATCGCGTCTCGGTCCATGATCAAGTGCCTTTTGCCATTGAGAAAACCGTCTTCGCAATTGGTCAACTCTCGTGCTGTCTGTTGCATCCATGCTTCGTGTGGGTTGGTCGTGCAGCCCGCGAAATGCACACGCCGCGTTTTCAGTTCCATGACGAACAGCAGATAGAATGTCACCAGGCCGCTCTTTGTCCAAACTTCGACGGTCGTGAAATCGATCGCAGCCAATACGTCCCAGTGGGCTTTCAGGAACGTCTCCCAAGACCCTGTGCGTTTGCGCTGCGGTGCTGGTTCGATACCGTGGGCCTTGAGAATGTTGCCCACAGTCGAGTCGCAAATTTGATAGCCAACCTTAGTCAGCTCGCCTTGGATTCGATCGAAACCCCAACTTGGATTCTCTTTGGCAAATCGCACCGTCAGGTCAACGATCACTTGTCTGATTCGCGGCCGCCCGGGGTTCTTCTCTTTCCGGCCGGAGTAGTCCCACTTCTTGGCGACCAGTGTTCGATGCCATCGCAAAATCGTATCCGGCGTGAACAGCGTGCCAAATTCTTCGAGCAACTTGGGGCCGAGAACTTTGCCGCTGACGGCAAGTTTCCGGCGCTGATCATCGTTGAGCAGGATTCGCTTCTTCCCAAGCTTTTTATTCAGGATCTGATTCTCAATTCGCAGGTGCTTGATGACATCTTGCTGTTGGCGGTGAACCCATCCGGCGAGGATAAGAAAGTAGAGCTGGATCGGTTGAAGGACGAAACTCATGCGCGACTCATCATGGGGAAGTATTTCAGCAACTCTTCACCGTACCGGTCATCACCGCTATGGAGTTGCACGAACCTCTCTCGCCAGGCATTCTGTTGCTAGAGTTGTTCAGCTATCACGGTTGTGCCGGTTCTAGGAACAACCTCAGTGGGCCGAGTATGGTGGCTGAAGGTGTTCGTAAATGCCACACGTGTAGCGTTTTGCGGCTCGTTCGAGTATTTTGACCCCACGCCCGTTTTTCTACGGCCTTAGGCGTGCGGCAGTTGAAAGTTTACCTGCCTGTCGTAGTCCTGCGACTCCGTTCGCAGGATCCCGTGGCCGGAGTCGCGGGACTACGGGTGAATTCTCAAAAAAACTAAAAGGTCGCAAGCGATTCCAACCCCCTCAGTTTCTTTTATGGCAGTGCGGCATACGTTTGCGAACGACATTGTCTTTCCTTCATTCT
>JBLHLE010000532.1:0-5782 GCA_047620805.1 Pirellulaceae bacterium | reverse complement strand
TCCGACCGCCCATGACGTGGGTAACTACTGCACGCGTGGTTCGGTGGAACTTTTAAAAAGGTATGTGCACACGCGACGATTCCGCGGCGAAGCTAACTATTGATGTAATGCCCATCCTGGCGTCTTTTGTGACATGAAAACTAAAACATTCCTCAAGCATTTTAGTAAGCGACTTTTATTCCATCGCTAGATTGCCCTGTAAATGGGCCGCATCGCCGTGACAATCGAAAGGCGAGCCGAACGGGCTCGCAAGCCAATATTGTGGCAAACTGGTGGATTTGCGAAGTATCGAACTTCGATCGTTCAGTGTCGAAAGCGAGCCCATTCCCACTAAGCATAATAAGTCACCTTGCCTATGTCGACAAGCTTCCCTCAAGATCGGCTTACAACACCAAGTAAGAAGAGCTGAAAGGGGTCACAAGTGCGCTAACGCAAAATACGAGTACTACCGGAGGAAAGAATAAAAAGGGTCAGGCATCTTTAACTGGCTCCTTCCGAAGCTTTGTCGTTGTCGTAGCTTTGAGCAATGGCAGTGATCAGCGAGCCGTGCTGGTAAATGTCGTCGATGCTGTCGATATCATGCCGCGTAGGGTTTTTGGACTCGTCGAAAGTAGAAATGTATTTCTTCGAGCCGTTAAAGTGTAGTCGGCAAATCGGCTTGCGATTGTTGTCATCGAGCAGCACACCGCAATAGCTTTGAGTGTCGCGCATAAACACCCGCTTCACGTCTACCACTTCTCTGAGAATCGACTTGACAACGAGAAACCCCTCGATCTCGTCGTCTGTTGTTACGATGTTGCTCTTCTCGACGACTTCTTCGGCTGCCGGCTCGGATTCTGCACGGGCCGAATCCATTCGCGTTGTCGGCGCCGGAATGTCGGCACCTTCCAAAGCGTGCTTTAGCCGTTGATTGATCTTGTCGCTGACGAACTCATGCAATGCCTTCTTTGTGATCAGGGCGAACTGCTCTCGGACAGATTGGGTAATCTTTCCCCCGTAGACGCGAGAAGTGAATAGTCGCACTAGTTCATCGCTTGGGTTTATCCATTCTTCGCCGAGCAAACGACGGATCGCTTTAGTGAACTTCAGGTCGGTAGCATTCAAGAGAATGCCATCGAGATCAAAAGATTCCTTCATGAAGCTCTTCAGTTGGTCTACTGCGTCCTCATCAAAAGACGTCAAGTTGAACTCGAAAAACGGAAGAGAATCCATGACGTTCGGTGATTCTAGATCGGAATAAAACAGGTAGCGAATTCCATCAGTGAGTACACCAAAACGCGATTTGGTGACTGAGAAGTATCGATACAATTGCGATGCCTGATTGCTGTCGAGCGGTTCGCCTATCCTCTTGCACTCAATGAGGATTATTGGTTGACCCTCGGACATGATCGCATAGTCGACCTTTTCGCCCTTCTTGGTTCCGACGTCAGCGACGAATTCTGGAATGACCTCGGTGGGGTCGAATACGTTGTAACCCAGCGAATTGATAAAAGGCATCACGAAGGCGTTCTTCGTCGCCTCCTCCGTTCGGAGCTGGTCTGCCACTTTTAGTTTCGTCGCCAGTTGCCGAAGACTGTCGATAAGATCCATGTTGATACCCTCAAATCTAATGGACGTGGGAAGGGTTCAATCATACCAGCATGAAGGCGAGGCGGTAAAGCAGGCGACATCGAAAATCTGGGCCCTGGATGACAGCCTGCCGTCTGACTTGACCGGATAGGAATACCATTACAATTCAGCGACGAGGGATTCACAAAAGGGCGAACAATTGAACGAACTCACACCACCCGATGAATCAGTTGTTGATAAACTCAGAACCGATCTTACAGGGGTAATACCTGGAGCGGGTTTCATGCTCGACGTGGCTGATGCAAGTCAACTGCTCGATACTCTATTTGGACCAAGCGTCGCATCTCGCTTGGATGATTGGCGAGTGAAGCTTGCGAACCGGTAGTTGAACTGGGAGATCGACTGGAAAACCTGCGGGGCGATCCACAGTTCTTGGATGCCGTATTTCAGGCGAGTCATATAGCGGCACGGCATTCAGGCGAGGGAAAACGTGAGCGTTTGCTAAACGCGATCATGAATACAGCAGATATCTCTTAGCTAAACTAAACTAAGGAGTGTATTGACTATTGCGAGTCAGTGAAGCGGACTTCGAGCGCATCTAGAATCATGGCTGCCATTTGGTCACTCAAATAGGAGTTTGATCGCCTCTCTCTTGGCGTCTGGTGTTCCTTCGAGCAGTGCAGTAGCGGGGTCTGGCCCTAGCAGGTTAGTGAGATGTTCTTTGGCAGTGGCTTTTGGCAGTTTATTGGACGCGGCGTAGTAAAGAAGTTCTGTTGCCGACCAATACTTTATGGCATCGGCTTTTTCGGCGAGCGAAGCGGCTCGTTTTTCTGCTGCCGAAGGAGGGATTTTGGGCATGTTGACCAACGCGTATTGCGCGTCAAGTTGTTTGAAAACGGGAAGTCAGAATTCGCCCGATTTTTTTTGATTGGCGGCACTGATGGCGATAGTATTCGAGACGATCGGCTCTTGAACTCCATGAACGTCGACGACGCGAATTCTCGCGTCGCTGGAGTACGAGTCTTTTGCCAATTCCACAATGACGACAAAGTCGAGTCGCTGGTCCTTGCAGCGTTGGAGTATTTACTCTTGAGTGCCCGAAGCGACGAAGGTTGATCGATGGAAACTCATGTGCCCGCCAGCTGGCCAATCGCCATAGATGCCCTTGGAACACCTCGTGTCCAGGGCGTAGATGAGTACATTGCTAAGATCGTTGGTTCGCAAATTCAGGCTTGCTTTTGTGCTGAACGATCTATTCTTTTCGTTGGATTTAATTACTGCACTGATGCCACAACGAAGCCCGATGACCGGGCGTTTCGCTCCCGGGAGCCACAGCATTCTCTTGGTTAAGTTCTCGGGCGAGTTGCCTCCAACGAATCCTATTGTCTTCCGGTCTTGGCGGGAATTGACCATGCGGTAAAAAGACGAACCGTATGCTTTGTCGATGGAAATTTTCGCACGTGCGACGTCATAGGAAACGAACCTCGTTCCGGAGCCCCCCAGTACGGTTAAGAGCTGGGTCCCGTCGGGACTAAATTTCATGCACTCACATCTCTGGCTTTTGTCGAGTGTGGAGCGTCCGACTTTTTCGCCCGTCATGAGGTCGTAGAAAACAACACCTCCCCCGTATGTCGCAAGGTATCGACCGCCCGGTGATATACAGATAGCTCGGCTGGTTTCATCGATCACGTATTTGGCGAGTTGTTTTCCGTTGGCCGCATCCAAAATCAAGGTATTCTCACTCGAGTCTCTTGCGGCGGATCCACAGAGAATAATTCGATTTGTGGAAGAAATTCGTATTCCAAAGATGGTTGAAAAGATGCCATCCAACGTCATCTTAAAAAGAGTTTTGTCATTCGCCGTCGACCAAACACACAATTCAGTGTCGCCACTTTCACTTCGAGTAGTGGCAAACAATTTGCCGTCGGGACTGAGTGCTACTTTACTGTAATAGTGGCGATAACCCCCTGTCGCTTTCCCTACGATTTGGCGTGTTTGAAGGTCCCAAATGACGTGGGTGTGGATACCATCTTTCTCCTCTTTTACGGCGATATAGCGGTCGCCTTATTCTGGGTACACAACGGCATCTCCGGAGGTTCGATGGAGGGGAATGGAGAGCGAACCACTAAACTTGCGGAGAAGTTCTGGTGGAAGGGGGTCGAGTTCAATGTCCCAAAAACCAAAGCGGCTGACCTTGACCGGCGGAGGTAACGGAGCGGGCGTCTTTGCCGAAGTCGGAGGGATCGTGGGATCCGTTGGTTCGGTGACTGGTTTCGGAGGTTCGGCGTCGGTGGCCGTTGGTGATGGATTGTTATTTTCCGGGGCTGTCGGAGCAGAGAGAGTAACGGCAGAGTCCGCCGGTGATGGGTCCACTGGGTTGCTCGCCGTGTCGATTGGCGAGTTGCCGGATCCACTGAGCGAAATGATGAGGACGATGGCGGCTATTCCAAACAACACAACGACACCGGCAATGGCAGACACGATCGCAATCGGAAAGGAATTCTTCTCGTCGTCTCGCTCGTAGATTGCACCATTCGCGTTACCACCATCGGATTGGTGAGGGATTTGCTTGGAGGCAGGTGGACCAGTGGGCGAGGTAGCGGCGGTATTCGGACCAGAGGTATTCGGACCAGAGGTATTCGGACCAGAGGTATTCGGATTTGGCGGATGCGGAACTGCGATCAGAATTGTGCAACTTGGGCAAGGAGTGCTTTGCCCCCAAAGGTGTTCCGGTGCGGCGAAAGACTGCCCACAACCACGACATGTAACACGACTCATTGCCCAATGATTCCTTGTGAAGATGAGAGACTCGAAGGTTCAAGGATAGCAAATGAGTCGAACGTGTGCCAACGGACTTGAGGAACTGCGACGGATTCGCTGCATTTGCAAATAACCGTGTCTATGAGTAACGAGGGTGTTCGACAATTGGAACCAAAAGCTGCACGGGCCGGGGGAATTGGTAGTAGTCTCGAATGTGGTATGGATGGAACGGTTTGAGACCAGAGAAGCGATTCCACCATATTCCCGCAGTTCCGAGACTACTGTAGTTACGAAGTATCGGAGATGCAGGGCTCACTTAACATTGATAACGAACCATTGATAGCGAAGAGTTTAGTGTTGAAAGAGCCGCGTGCTCCAAATTGGGAATACACGATTAGCGAAGACGACTGCTTCAGGGGGACCAGACGGAATCAGGGATGAAATGGTAACTCGTTGCAAGATTGGCCCTACTTTTCCGTTGTGTTATAAACGTTGACGCTTCTCTAATTTCTTTTGTGAATCTCGTTTAAGGGCAACGACATGAGCATGTCCGGCATGCGGGGCGCGTTTTGCTGCTCCGCTGAATCAGGCAGGAAAGATGGCGACGTGTACAAGTTGCCAAACTCCTTTTCAGATTCCCGATCCATCTTCCCATGCGAGCCCACTCGTCGACCTTGGTCACCAGAACAAGCTAACTTCCAACCCCGCCTCCACGTCTGTCCAACAGCAACCCATCCCCAACTCGGATAGTCGACTCCTGGTCTACGGCTTGCTGGGCCTTGGTGCAACCATGTTTGTCGGGATGCTGTTCATCGGGTTGGTGATCTATGTCGTCTCCAAGCCAACGGATGGCGAAGTAGTGGAGCGGCCACCGGCTGTGGAGAATAGTGAGGAAGGCGAAGTCGTTTCAGTGCCCCCGAGCGACTTGGTGAAACCGAGCACTGAAGATCCGTCCATCCCGACTAGGAGGCCGCCGATATCGGCCGCAAAACTTGGATCGTTGCCCGATTTTTCTGTGGCTAAACGAGCCAAGTTCGATACTCGATTTCGATACTTTTGGCCGAAGCACAGTTTGGAGTGCGTGTTCGAAATCAAGGCAAGTCTTGACGGTCGTAAATTCGGGAATGAGGCCGAGTCTAAAATCACTGGTTACACGACCTATTCACCTTCGTCGAGTACACCGGAATCTATTTTAAAACGCCTCCCCAAGTCTTCAGTTACCAAGGGGATCGGCAGCGGATTCGTTGTTCATCCCGACGGAATAATTGTCACATGCGAGCACGTTGTCTCTGGAGCAGACAATATTAACGTGACATTGAATGGCAAGCAGTACCAGGGACGAGTTATTGACTCGGACGCAGAGCGCGATTTGGCGATCCTTAAAATCGACGCTACGGACTTACCTTATCTAGAAATTGCATCGTCGAAATCCACAAGGTTGACGGAGCAAATC
>JBLHLE010000531.1:0-5791 GCA_047620805.1 Pirellulaceae bacterium | reverse complement strand
TAAACCGATTTATCAAAGTCGGTTGCGAGCTTGGCGTAAAGCTTACCCGCCTCGTCGAAGCGTTCCAGTTGAGCGACGCAGAAGGCCTGACGGGAGATCGCGTGATCCGCACTGACAAAGCCTTCGACGGCCGAGACCGCCGCGAAAATCTTCTCGGCTTCTACGTGATTGCCCGCCTGTAGAACTGTTTCGCCTTTGCGCATGCGAACTTCGGTTACCAACGGACTCTCTTTGCATTCCTCCAAAAACAGGTCGTACACGGTGCCTGCTGCAGCGTACTCACCCAACTCTTCCTGAGTCACGCCCAAGGCATAGAGTGCGTCAGTCCGAAGCGAAGATTCTTTGTGGTCTTTGATCAGCTTGTCGTAAGAGGCAACCGCTTCCTTTTTGTTACCCAGTAGGTAATTCGACTCCGCTTGGAAGAACAAGCCTTGGTCCAAGTATTTTCCCTGGGGGAATTTGGTCATCATCTCATCGAATGTTTTCGCCGACGCCGTAAACGCCTCAGCGTTGCCCGCCTGACCAAGTTGGAACTGACACCAACCTTTGTTGAGGTAAGCGTCTTCAATGCTCTCGACCTTTGGATGATCGGCGACTACTTTACTAAACGATTCAACGGCAGGTGCATACTTCTTCTGTAGCATTTGGCAGACACCAAGATAGTGCTGTGCCTTACCTGCAAGTGGATCCTTGGCGAATTTGCTGAGGAAGCTCTTCCACTCAGTTTCCGCTAGGGCGTACTCTTTAGCGTTCTGATAGTTCGCCGCATCCGAGTAGACAGCTGCGGGTTGTGCAGTCGCCACTGTTCCGAACAGAACGAGAAGCAACAATCCAAGTACGTTGAAGTTACGACATTGGATGTCAAGACTCCGTTTCATCTGCTTACCTCTTCTTCACTGGAATTGAAGGGAATGACGCGAGGGGGAAGTGTTTGGTGCAAAACCGGTCCGTATCATAGGTCTGCAAGAACTGTAAACTAACATTATCTCAGTTTACCGACCTCCGTACCAACAGAAAAGTTCCCTCAATACTACTTGCAATTTCTGCAATTATGTCATTTTTCCCCTTGGTTCCGAAGAAGCCAGCCAATTCATGTCTCCCACTGGCTACTCCACGTTACACCAAGGTTAGTAAAAACGTAAGATACGGCGAAATGGGTAGACTGGCCCAGAAAGGTCGGCGCAACGAGTGAAACGCATATTAGTTACCGGTGGGGCTGGATTCATCGGATCTCACCTAACCGAAGAATTGTTACGTCTTGGCAATCACGTCACCGTCGTCGATGACTGCTCGACTGGGTCGCTAGACAACTTGAGCGACGTCCAACAACTCACAAATCTACGGTTCATTCGCGGTTCTATTCTCAATCCCCAGCTTTTGGATGAACTGCTGCCCATAACGGACCACGTCTATCATTTAGCTGCGGCCGTTGGCGTTGCGCTCATTGCTCAGGAGCAAATAGGGACTATACGCAACAATATTGAGCCAACCAATTTGTTGCTCGAGCGGCTAAGTTTGGAGATTAATGCTGGCCGAGACGTAAAGTTCTTTCTCGCCAGCTCCAGCGAAGTATACGGGAAAAACCCAAAAGATACTTGGGACGAGGAAGACGATATCGTCCTCGGCGCTACCACGAAACCGCGTTGGTCCTACGGTGCATCAAAAGCCATTGATGAGTTCTTATCGCTGGCGTATTGGCAACAAAAGAAATTGCCAGTGGTTGTTGGGCGGTTTTTTAATGTGATTGGCCTACGCCAAACTGGCAGTTATGGGATGGTTGTCCCACGTTTTGTTGATGCCGCCGTGGCCAACGAGCCACTAATTGTGCATGACGATGGCCGGCAGACGCGTTGTTTTGCGGATGTTCGAGATATAGTTGCGGCAATTATTGAGTTGATGGCTTGCCCTTCTGCAGAGGGGCAGGTATTTAACATCGGCAGCGATCAACCGATTTCAATCAATGATCTGGCTAGAAAGATTATCGAAGTGTCCAGTTCTCAATCGCCGATTAAATATCAAAGCTACACGGAAGCATACGGCCTTCAATTCGAGGATACGCGGCATCGCGTGCCGGATTTGGGTAAACTTCGGCGTACAATCTCTCACGCTCCACAATTTGATCTCGATTCAACCTTGCGAGAAATAGTGGCTTCCCACGGTCACTAACCGAAACGTCTTGTGAAATGAGACGTTTCGGACACCGCCGGAATTGGCTTGAGATCGCCGTTATTCGATGCTGTATAGCGACTTAACTTCGCTTTATGCTTGACAAAAGCGGGGTCGGTCATTCGAATGAAACTTAGCGGGTTTGCTTAATTTCAAGCAACACTTCTAAAACCAGCTCGCTTTTGCGAGCGACGTTCGAGTTACACGCCGAGGCAGCATCGACTTGAACCACTTTTCTGGAACGGAAACGAGGAGCGATCTGATGAGATCCCGGCGAAAAAACTCTAATTCTACGCGTACCAAGTCTACCAATGGCCGACAACCGCGACGATCTCGCGGTATGACACTGATCGAAATGATGATTGCCGCGACGGTTTCTCTGTTGCTCGTCTTGGCGATGGTCACTGTCTTTGAACGCGTCGGTGGACAGATTGTCGACGCCCGAGCCGAAATAGAGATGTCTTCGCAGCTGAGGTCAGTCACATATCAATTGGAACGAGACTTGGAAGGATTGACTGTTTCGGTACGGCCATGGGCCGAGCCAGCTCTAAGCCCAGGCTATTTTGAGCTGTCGGAAGGCGGGAGTAGCGATCTCAATCCCGACCATTTTCAGGAAGCCAACGGTTCCAACACACCATTCGTTTCGACGGATGTCGACAAAGTTGAGACTAGCCCGAACAACATTCTTGGCGACTTCGACGATGTTCTAGCGTTTACTGCCCGCAGTCCCGATCAACCGTTTCGCGGTCGGTTCTTCGATCCCGTTACCAATCGAACTCGCGTAATAGAATCGATGGAAGCGGAGATCATTTGGTGGGCTTCCATCGTAGATACGAATCGGAATGGTTGGTTGGACGTCGAAGATCACTATGTCATTTGCCGACGAGTACTTCTCATTCGTCCCGATCTCGCTCAGGCCATCGACGAGCAAAAATATATTGACATGGCCGCAAGTCGGGTTGGCGCCAACCCTAATTTCCTGGCCAGAAGTGTTACGTTTTTTTCCGAAAATGACATCTCGGTCCGCTTCGATGAAGGTCGAATTCGACCAAACACTTTAGCGGATCTCACTAAGCGAGAAAACCGTTTTCTACACGTTCCAGTCGATCAAATGGGCTTTCCCGTTAATGGCACTACTACAGGGTCTTTCCCTCATCTAGCGATGTATTACTCGAACTTCCCTGCCGCTAACGGCTCGCTGTCAAACAATTTTCGAAACGTTGACGGCACCTATACACTGCGGTTAGATGGCTTAGTTCCGCTGTTCGTTACGTACGATCGTCTCGCGCTGGAGTTGGCGTCCATGGAACAGGACAATAGCGTCAAGTTCGGAATCGAAGGCAATGGAAAGTTTGTCATGATGACAAACGTGGCCGCTTTTGATCTGAAGGTCTTCGATCCAACGGCGCCAATTCAAGGGACTTATGAGTCAGTGGGAAATTCGGTTGAATCAGTGGCAACCACAATTCCAGGCGATCCTGGGTATATATTTTCGGATCCACCATTCCCCCCTCTGCCAGTTCCACCTAGACCAGGTACATATTCGATTGGCGAAGGAGCCTATGTCGATTTGGGATGGGCCAGTACTGTATACGATCCGAACAACCCTTTGCGGTCTGTTGGTCTGCAAAACATCTCCAGTCGAAACTACCCTCTTTTGCCACACGTCTACGATACGCATTCGATTCACTACGAGCACGATGGTATCGATCAAGATAACGTAAACGGCATCGACCAAGGCACCAATGGCCTGGACGATCCGAATAATTCGGGAAGCAAAGTCGATGGTGTGGATGACGCCAGCGAACGCGAGACTTCCCCGTCGTATCCCGTGCCTCTGCACGGAATCAAAGTGATCATTCGGGTCGTTGAACCGGGGACGCGACAGGTTCGGCAAGCTACAGTCGTCAGTGATTTTGTTCCCGAATAGGGCAAAATTGATTCGTTCGGATAAAAACAAAGTGCACACGATTCGAATCCACGGCCCTTGGCTGTACTTCACGGCTGAATCCGAAGGCAAAGTCAAGGTTCCGGGCGACTTATCGCAAGTCATCGCAATCGACTTCCGCGGTTCCGTGCATATGCAGCGAAATTTCGGTTGTCCCACCGGAATCGAAAGTAGCGATCAGCTGTGGTTGGTTTTCGAGTCCCTAGTGCCCGCGGCCGAAATCGAGTTGAATGGCGAGTTGCTCGCCACTGCAACTCAGTTTCCAGCCCAATTCGAAGTCACGAAGATACTCGCCCTTCGCAATCGTATCGATCTACGCTTTCATCTCGAAGCAGCTCTCGATTCGGAGTCGCTAGGTGGCATCCTGGGCGAAGTTCGCCTCGAAATCCGCACGGCGGACGACTATTCGTGAGCCACTGAATTCGTGGCACTTCAGACTCTTGTACTACGCCCTTCTTGCGTTTGTATCTCAAACGTGGTTAACTCTTCGCTTAAGAAGATTTTAACTCGGTAACGTCAGTACATTCATGGAGCGGTTTGCCGTGCAATTCTATAAATTGGCTTGGTTGGTTTTACTACTTGCTCTGACAATGCAAATTGGCTGCGGGGATAAGCCCCCTGGCCCCAATCCCAACGGGCCCGATCCTGCCCCTCACGCAGTGACTCCTCCAGCAGAAACGCCGGTTGGAGAGCCGGCCGCAGTTTCGTATAAGTTGACCGAGCCGGTCGCTCGACTGGATGACGCCGAGTTGAACGATGGTTGGATTTCGCTGTTCGACGGTCAAACTCTTTTTGGCTGGAAGAGTCATAGCGCCGCCAACTGGCGTGTTGAAGACGGAACGATTGTAGTCGATTCCGGAGAGAAGGGGCTACTGTGTACGACTTCCAAGTTTGCTAATTACACTCTCAAGCTTGAGTTTCTCAGCGCTAAAGGGACCAATAGTGGTGTTTTCCTCAATACTTCCGCGAAGCCAACGGACCCCGCAACGGATTGTTACGAACTCAATATCGCCGACTCGGACAATCCGTTTCCGACGGGCAGTTTTGTTAAACGGTTGAAGGCAGAGGGGAATTTTGACAGCGATAAGTGGCAAGCCTACGAAATCGCCGTCGACATGGGGAAAGTCGTCGTCAAGCTCGACGGAGCCACGGTTCTCGAATACACCGATCCCGCTCCCCTGCCCCGCGGGTTCATTGGGTTACAGCTAAACGAAGGCCGAGTAGCCTTTCGCAATATCAAACTAAAACCTCTGGGAATGAACGCCATTTTTAACGGTAAGGATCTCAGTGGTTGGAAATTGTATCCCGAGATGCCCAGTGTCTTCACCGTGACCGAAGAGGGGTTTATGAACGTCAAAAACGGTCGTGGCCAAATCGAGACCGAAGAAAGCTACGACGACTTCATTTTGCAATTGCAGAGTATCAGTCATCTGCCGGGACTAAATTCTGGTCTCTTTTTTCGTTGCATCTCCGGCGAGCTCATGAACGGCTACGAATGTCAAATATCAAACGCCTACAAAGACGGCGATCGGAGCCAACCAGTGGATTGCGGAACTGGCGGTATCTTCCGACGGCAAGATGCGCGTTACGTGGCCAGCGACGATGGTAGCTGGGCGCATATGACACTAATTGCCGATGGTCCGCACATTGCCGCTTGGTCCAATGGTATTCAAGTCA
>JBLHLE010000530.1:0-5792 GCA_047620805.1 Pirellulaceae bacterium | reverse complement strand
ACGTTGGAATCGGGTCGATAGTCGGGGTCAATGGTTTCGTATAAACGATCGAATTCGACCGCGTCAATTGCTTGATTTAGCGCCCTGATGATCTTGAATACGTTCTGTTGGTTGGTCACCTGGCGGTTGTCGTCACGTGCGTCACTATTTCGTGCGGCAAACAAGAGTGTATTCAAATACTTCATTGTTACGCGGAGCACGATGATATGTTTATCACAAAGCGTCGCAGCCCCTGATCGAATGGTATCCAACAGCATTTCCAATTCTCGAGTAAGTGCGGCGACCGCAGTCAACCCCAACATGTCGCTGGCACCCTTTATCGAATGCGTCGCGCAGAAAATTTCGTTGATCACTTCTGGGTTGGATTTGCCTAGCTTGAGTTCGAGGGACGGCAACTTCAATTCGATTTCGCGCACGGCGACCAGACTTTCGTCTAAAAAGGCCGCATGCAACTCTTTCAGTTTGGCTGGCACTACGCTCTCTCGCGAGACCTTAGTTTTAGATTGCGAGCAGTAGCGGACGGTTCTGCAATTAGGACATACTCTCGATCTACGAACGAAACTTTCTGAAGATCTCGTCTATTTCCTTTTGATTAGAAATGAAATCGTGATCACTGTTCGCAATAGTTGTGCAGTCCGTTCCCCATTTGGACGCCTGCCCACCAGTTAAGACACCGTTAGCAAGCGGGTTCCGGTTACTCCGTAGTCGGACAATTTCCTTGTCGATTGGGTGCGTGTTTCTCATCCTGCTGGTCTCCGAATTCTAGGCTGCCGTGTGGCCACCAACTACAAACTTGCCGTCACCCGCATCAAGGTGGCTCCACTAGGCGAGAAGAACGCTAGTGACAGAAAGTATTTCGGCCGCGCTCGAAGTAACTTTAATGAATATTTTCGGCGAAGCAGATGCGCGAGTTAATTGCGCAAACGACGCGTATGCCGCATTGGGAAAATACCATTAAGAAATTGATTCCAATGACATTAATAGGCTCATCGAAATCGACTCGAGGCTTGCCACGGAGCATATTGTCCATTGCCCTTACAAAATACCCAGGGCCCCAGGCAACTCCGTAATACGTTGCAAGCGAGTGGGTTGTATCCGGTCTTGCGCTTCCGGTCCGCCTACTGGCCCTCCCAGCCCAACCGACTTATGTTTCGCAATAGCGACCACTACTCGACGGTTTTTCGTCCGTCCAACAGGGTCATCGTTGCTTGCCCGTGGGTGATATTCGCCAAAGCCAACCGCCGAAAGTAACTCGGGGTCAATGCCGCCCCGCGAGAAACGATCAACCACGGCGGCCGCTCGGGCAGCCGATAACGCCCAGTTAGAAGCGAAACGAGTCCCATTCATCGGCACGTTATCGGTAAATCCTTCAACTCGTATCGGTGTCACTACGCCATTCATCGCTTGTGCCAACCTGCTCATTATTGGCTCTGCCTCGTCCGATAGGCGTGCATACCCGCTAGAGAACAACAATTCACTAGGTAGCTCGACTTCTAACCATGAACGACCGTCGCGAACAATCACGCTATCATCAATCAACGGTGACATTGCCTTTGAAACGCGCTCGATAAGCGTTTCACTGTCATCTAGCCGGATGGGTTTTACGTCATCTTCAAGTGATAAATCCTTGTCTTCGATTAGCTCCGCGGACGGCGGACGGTCGTCTTCGGAAGTGTCGACAGGAGTGCCGCCGAGATCGATCGGGGCGGGACGGTGTTGAGATTCGCTACGAAATTCTGTCGCGATTGAGCCAGAGAGCACACGAAATTTCCCATCGTTGACTGAAGAGATGGAGTACATGACAACAAAGAACGCAAACAACAAAGTAATAAAATCGGCGTATGAAATGATCCAGCGATTCGCAACACTCGCATCTTCAAGCGACTGTTGTTCTGCGCGAATTCTATCCAATCGGCTCAATAGATCAGTCCCTTCAGACGTGATTCTATGATGCTTGGGTTCTCGCCATCGGCAATGGCAACAACGCCGACAACGATCATCTCGTGTTCGCGAGCTTCTTCGCGAATCAGTGCTTTTAATTTATTCCCCGCCGGTAGAAACATGAGATTGGCAAGTCCTACACCGTAAATTGTCGCGACGAATGACACCGCGATTCCCTGCCCTAGTAAAGACGGATCAGCGAGGTTATTCATGACGTGGATTAACCCAATCACCGCGCCAAGAATTCCAAGCGTTGGCGCGTAACCGCCCATACCGTCAAAAACCCGAGCTGCCTGCATATCGCGAAGTTCGATCACTGCTGCATCAAGCTCCAGCGTTTCGCGAATTGTGTCCGAGGAACTGCCATCCATAAGTAACTGTAGAGCTTTCCGAGAATACTTATCTCTAACGATCTTTGCTGTCTTCTCGAGTCCCAACAATCCTTCCTTGCGAGTTATGCGGCTCCAATTCAGTATTTGCTTCATCGTTTGATCCAAATGTCTTGGCGGCGGAACAAAAATCCATTTCAGCATCCGCATCGATCGTAGAAATACGGGCGTCGGCGATTGCAACATCGTTGCTCCAACTGTGCCACCGAGAACAATCAGCAGCGCCGGCCCGTTGAGCAACATGCCGATGTGGCCGCCTTCCAGATATTGTCCGAGCAAGATCGCCGAAAAGGCGACAACAATTCCAATGATACTTAAAGGATCCAAGGGATTAGACACCCAAGACTAGGGGAGAGTTGGTGACATTGCCGCGGCGAGTGATTTCATGCTCGGGCCAGAGCGTCGAATATTTCCACAATCTTGTGTTGCAAAACCTCGGCAGTAAACGGCTTGATAACATATCCGTTTACTCCAGCCTCAGCGGCCGCAATAATTTGAGGCCTTCGGGCTTCAGCAGTAATAACTAAGACCGGTAGATGAGCAGTTTCTTCGTTCGCCCTTATCGCCTCCACGAGTTCTAAACCGGACATACCAGGCATGTTCCAATCAGTTATTAAAAAATCGAAGTTTCCCGACAGCAACATGGGTAGTGCAGTGAGGCCGTCATCCGCTTGTTCGATGTCTGAGAACCCAATATCACACAACAATTTCTTTACGATATGGCGCATCGTATTGAAGTCGTCGACAACCAGGATCTTCATTGATTCGTCCATACATAATCCCGACTATTTCAATATCACCGTTGCTCACCTTGTCGTTCTAATTCGACGCATCAATGCTCCAATCGGCCATGCGGCTTTTTAATCGGATCAAGGCTTGGGAATGGATTTGGCATACCCGCGACTCGCTAACCCCAAGGACGTCGCCTGTTTCACGTAGGTTAAGTTCTTCTTTATAGTACAAAGACATAACCAGTCGCTCGCGCTCTGGCAAACCAGCAATCTCGCGCGCTAGGGCTGCCTTGAAATGTTGGTCTTCAACTTCCTCAAGGGGTTGCCGGATCTTCGATGTTAAGCCTTCGGACATACCATCTTCTTTCGTCTGTAGATCTTCGAAACTAAATACCCGATAGCCACTCGCGTCCTGTAACGTGTGGTAGTACTCGTCGAGCGTCGTTCCGATCCGATCCGCCACTTCCGAATCGCGCGCGTCGCGACCGTGCTCTGCTTCTAGCTCAGCCACGGCCCGGGTAATTTCGCGCACCCTGCGGTGCAGCGAGCGCGGCGCCCAGTCGCCTTTGCGTATCTCGTCCAGCATCGATCCGCGGATCCGGATGCCGGCATACGTTTCAAAACTTGCGCCTTGTTCCGCATCGTAATTCCTCGCGGCCTCGAGGAGCCCGATCATGCCGGATTGAATCAAGTCGTCGACTTGAACGGTCGGCGGCAGACGACTCATGAGGTGATAGGCGATGCGCTTCACCAGCGGCGCAAATTTCTCCACGTAGTCTGTTTGGGTCTCGCGACTCAGTTCAGCATTCGCTGCATTCTTATATTTTGCTATCTGGTTCATGCCTGGATATGCCTCCCCGCCACACCTGGTTGAATCATTCGCTCGACAAAAAACTCGAGCTGTCCACTCGCATACATGGGCATAGGCCATTTATCGGCGGACCTGGCGATTTCCTTAATTCCGATTGCGCCGGGACTATTGGGCCTCAGTTCGACAACCGCCTTGCGCCGCCGTAGAGCCAGGCGTATATCGGGGTCGAAAGGAATCCAGCCCGCCAAATCTAGTGCAACATTCAGAAATCGGTCGGTTACATCCATTAAGCGACCAAATAAAGAGTAGGCTTCGGCGCCGTCTTCGACTTGATTTATCGCGATCCGAAATCGATCGCGCCCGGTTCGTTGGTTGAGGACCTTGATAGTCGCATAAGCATCCGTAACGGACGCCGGGTCGTTGCATACAACCACCAAAACTTCCTGGGAGGCGTCGCAAAATTGCAAACTGTTGGACGCTATCCCAGCCGCCGTATCAACGATCATTACATCTGTCCTTTGTTCAAGTTCGCTGAACGCATAGAGCAGTCCGGCGCGTTCGAACTCACCGAGCTCTGCCATGCGCTGTACGCCGGATGCTGCAGGCACCAATTGCACGCCGCGCGGCCCTCGGATCACGATATCTTCTAGATCGCAGCGGCCTTCGAGGACGTCGGATAGGTTTTTCTCCGGGCTCAAGCCCAACATTACGTCGACGTTAGCTAAACCTAAGTCCGCGTCGAGTAAGGTCACGCTTCGACCCAGCGCTGCCAGTGAGACCGCAAGGTTGATCGCGAGCGTGGTTTTGCCAACACCGCCCTTACCGCTGGTGACAGCGATCACGCGGGTAGGTTGTGAATTGGATTGGATAGGGCTTGGAGTCGCCATTTAGTGATCACCTCGTTGGTTGACAAACGCACGTTCGATCTCGCTCTGATGGTCTTGCGACGGCGTCTCGCTCGCCAAAGCAATGGTTTTATCGATCAGCTGCCGCGCAAGCGGGGTCTCCAGATCGTCTGGAATTTGTTGACCTGCGCTGAGGTAGGCAACGGGCATATTTGCCTCAACAACTGCCGAGACAATGGGTCCCAACGCCGCGGCTTCGTCCAGCTTCGTCAATACGCATCCACTCACATCGATGTCGCTGAGCGACGAAAGTATCCTGTTTAGTGTCAAGTAGTCGGTGCTCGCGCTAAGTACAAGATACGGGTCGACTGGGCAATCGATCTCCGCTAGTCGGTTGATCAGCTCTCTCAAGAAAGCATCCCGACCGTCGCCTCCCGGCGTGTCGATTAGAACGAGCTCTTGATCTTCAAGCCGCGCAACGCATGCAAGCAGATCATCTGGGTTTCTGCAGCTATAAACCGAAATTCCAAGCAAACTGCCAAACACTTTTAGCTGCTGCTGCGCGCCGAGCCGCTGGTCGTCGGTAGAAACGATCGCAACTTTGTCTAGACCCGCAGCAAGTCCATATTGAGCCGCCAATTTGCATGCGAGCAATGTTTTGCCCGCGCCGGTTGGCCCGTGCAATACGATCCGTCCCCCGCAAGACAGGATGGGATCATCCAGGACCGTCAGGCGCGACTCTAAATTGCTTAATGCCGTCGCAAAACCGTCGTCAAAACTCTCACTATCGGGTACACAGTCGGTCAATTCGCGGGCCAGGCTCGGCGAGATGCCATGGCGCGAAAGCGTTCTCAATATGCGCGCACGAATGGGATGCTTCGCACCGAAATCAGACCACGCGAGGCCACTTAATTGCTGTTCGAGTAAGCCTCTTAAGCCATTCAACTCTTTTTGCATTGCCCCGACGGCGCTCTGGCCACTCCAGAGGCTCCCACCTGAATCGTCACTAAGAACTTCTTCGGTCACGGTCACAACTGGCGACCTCGCCGCTTCTGGCGGTTTCTCATTCGTCGTG
>JBLHLE010000529.1:0-5795 GCA_047620805.1 Pirellulaceae bacterium | reverse complement strand
TCCGCATGCGTGTTGTTTTATACGTAGAGGATGAATCGAGCAGTCCGACGTCGTCCACGGCAGCACTTACGTGCTCGCAGTAGATCGCTCATGAATAATCCGGGCTAGGCTTAAAGCTCCTATCCACGTTGCCATTCAATCGTTTCCGACTTCAGAGTTGACCTCGTTTGCGTCGACTTAAATAGCGCACGAGTCACTATTTGCGGTGACTTATCCAAAGTCGCAACGAAACGAGTTAACAATGCGAGTTCTCACGGTGATTGGCGCACGTCCACAGTTCATCAAGGCAGCCATTGTCAGCCGGGCAATGCAAGCCGCCAGTGATATGGATGAGTTGCTGCTGCACACCGGACAGCATTACGACGAGAACATGTCGGGCGTCTTCTTTACTGAGCTCGGAATCCCAACTCCTCACTTCCAATTGGAATCAGGCCCAGGAACTCACGGAGCTCAAACTGCCAGAATGTTAGCGGGAATCGAATCCGCTATCCAAGAATCGAAACCCGATTGGGTACTCGTCTACGGCGATACCAACTCGACGCTCGCCGGCGCTCTGGCTGCCGTTAAACTGCACGTCCCCGTCGCCCACGTCGAAGCTGGTGTCCGATCGTTCAACCGCTACATGCCCGAAGAAATTAACCGCATCGCAACCGATCACATCTGCCAGCTGCTTTTGCCGCCCACGAAAATCGCGATCGACTTACTCGTGAAGGAAGGCGTACCGAGCGATCGAATCCACCTAGTTGGAGACGTGACGTGCGACGCGGCAGTTCACTTTGCCGGTTTTGCTGAATCCCAAAGCGACATCCTCGATCGACTTGATCTCGACTCGAAGTCATATGCTTTAGTAACCGCGCACCGAGCCGAAAATGTGCGACAGTCTGAACAGTTCGCCCAATTGATTTCTGGGATCAAGGATCTAGCCAAATCGATGCAGGTAGTGTGGCCAGTCCACCCCGGCACGAGGAAGCTGGCCAACGAACAAGGACTCTTTGACGATCTACCGGCTGGTTTGAAACTGATTGACCCGATCGGGTTCCTCGACAGCCTATGCCTCCAAAAACATGCGATCGTTCTGGCGACCGATTCCGGAGGCATGCAAAAAGAAGCCTTCGTGCTCGGGATCCCGTGCCTGACGCTACGCGAAGAAACCGAATGGACTGAAACCATTGACCTCGGCTGGAATCGATTGGTTCGTCAAACTGAATTCGCCGACCTACGGAATGTTTGCGAACGGTGGCTCGAGCAAGAACGCGATACGGAAAAACTCGAATTCTTCGGAGACGGTGAATCGCCAAGACGGATCGTCGAAGTCTTACGACAATACGCCAATGTACCGAAAGACGAGTTATTTATATTGAGACCAAACGGCCCAAGGAAGAGTGCTACGCATGATTAGTCCATCGATGACGAGGAATGAGTGTAGCTGATCGAATGAGTTCTGTTTCCGCTCATCCGACCAACGAGTTCACTCCGTCGAAATCTACGAGATTAGGGTGCGTAACGCCTTCGACGAATTAGCCCGCCAATAACGGCTGGTCAATCGCCGGCTCCGTTGCCTCTTCCAACTTGAATTCCTCGGCCAGGAATTGTTGCAATTCGCCGCGGCGAATCGGGACGTCGCCTGGCGCTTCGATTCCGATGCTGATGCTGTTTCCTCTAACCTTCAGCACCTTTACCGTAATTTGGCCATCGATGACAATCGTTTCATTAGCTTTGCGGGTAAGTACTAACATCGTTTCCTCCATGGGTAGTCAAAAGTGAACAATCCGTTTGGGTCTTTCCATCCAAAACTGCCTACTGAAAGAGACCGTTTTGAGTGACAAGTTTCTTCTCACTTGCCTATGGATATTATCGAGAGGGCAAGTGACACATCAGGTCATGACACTGACAAGGGCCCGAACGATTGAGTCACAAATCACATCGAAGCAACCATTTAGGTCAATCGGAAAGTTTTGCAACCGACGTCGAGCTGTCCATAAAAACGGGGCTCGAAATGCGAGGAAACTCACCCGAGCGACGCTTGCCCAGAAAGAAAACGCAGCAGGCACTCGATGCCTACTGCGCTTCGCGTTCAGATTAAACAATCTTTACTGCTTCAAAAGCTTCTACGATGTCAAGCTCTTCATAATGTTGCCAACGACATCGCCACCTTTGTCGGTCAGAAACTTGGTGGCAATTCCGACAAACTTTTGAACCATGTCGCCACTGAGGTCAAGCTTCGAAAAGCCCGCAGCCAATCCGGCGGGCAACGATTCGACACTAATCGCGCAACAGCATGGGGATGTCCATTTTATTGCCATCTCGCATCGTTTGAATGACGACTTTGTCGCCCGTGAGATAGTTTCCCTGCACATACAGACGAAATTGAATCGCTGTCATATTAGTAAACTTGCGACCGTCGATCCCAACAATAATATCGCCGGGTCGAATTCCGGCATCGAGTACACGCTGTGCGGCGGGATCGCGTTGACGAAACGCCAGTTGATCTGGACTCAGGCCGAGCTTCTTCTTTTCGTCGGGAGTGAGGTCTTTACCCAACAGCGGTAGGTAGTGTGTTTTATTTCGCATGGAAGGTCGCCAACCAAAGCTCGCCTTACGCCATCCTTCCTCGAGCTGAATGGTCACTGCTGTGGCTTTGCCATCGCGTTGCACTTCAACGGTAACGATCCCTTTCTGAGGTGCGCTGTCGAGAGCAAATTGCGCGTCACCCAACGAACTGATTTTCACGTCGCCGATTCGATCGACTACATCGCCTGTCTTTAGACCTGCCTTCGCCGCCGCTGAATCCTTAACAACCTCTTTGATCAAATCACCGCGATCGATATCCAACACGAATCCCAAGTTATCGGGAAGTGGGTATCGGAAAATCGAGTCTCGAGTCCACTTGCCCTGCCGCTTTAGCTCGTCGTCCAAAATCTCGCGAACTTGATGACAGTGAATACACCCTCGATAACGACTCGCCGTCGGAAGATCTCGAATCATCAAAGGTTTCACTGGATCAATTGGTGCATTTTCCCGCGACTCAGCATGAGACTTGAGGGCAGACTGCATGGCATACTTCAAACCAGCGATCGACATTCTTCCCGAATCACTCTTGGCGTCACGTCCACCGTAGCGACCGTAAACCTGCTGATCCGCTCCAATAAAGAAAATCATGAAGGTCACATCGTAGTCAAATTGAAAAACACTGAGGTCGGATTTTTCAATTTCCGCCAAACGGACCCGGACGAATTTGTCAGCCAGATCTTTGCAGCCGTCGAGACGAACAACCTGCTCGTCGAATTGATAACAAGCACCTCACGGGATGCAACGAAAGACCACCATGAGTGGCTTGTTCAATTCGGCGGCCTGCTTGCGGGCTTTTTGGTAATCGAATTGCCAACCAAATTCCGCAGCCTCGCGCTGCCATTGTGGACCCTCGCCACGTTGACCGAAAACAGCTGATACCGGAGCCAATGCTGCAAACGCTAAAACGACGATTGTTGTATATCTATTCATAAATACTGAAGCACTCTATCGTTCAATAAACCGAAGACTTCCCGAAACCACGGACGGATAACGACGTTTTCCATAATACACGAATTGACGAAATATACGGACAAACTGTTATGATAATGGAATATGCCGTACGTTTGCCAATCATTCTTCGGACAAAAAATATGCTTCGTATAAAAACACCTCGTGTCGTCGCGATCGGAATTTGCTCATTGGCGGTCGCCCTCTCGCTTGACATCCCAATTCTTGCCGAGGCATTCACACTTGAGCAGCCGACATACTCGGCCAAAGACACGTTGTCAGTTGGCGAGGAATCCGACGCAGATGCCAAGGCGTGCTTAACAGGCCTGACGTGGCCAGCCAAAGATTTTCAAGTCGGCTGGCTGGCAGCGGAAGAGGGGAAAGGTGACGTTGTCGTTCATTTTCCATCTCCACGACCCAGTGGCGACGAGGTAAACGACCGGGTCACGATGGAATGGTATGTCGCTCGTGACAACGATGGCAAGCCGATCAAAGCCCCTGCCGTAGTCGTCGTCCACGAGTCGGGAAGTGGGATGACCGTCGGTCGATTGTTCGCCCAGGGCCTGCGAACGAAAAGGCTGCACGCGTTGTTGATTCACTTGCCCTACTATGGCCACCGCAAAGGAAACAAAAAACGCCCCGTAGGTCAAAGCATCTTTAAAGTAATGCAACAATCTGTCGCCGACGTCCGTCGAGCCCGCGACGCGGTGGCGGCATTGCCACTAATCGACAACAAACGTATCGCTCTGCAAGGGACGAGTCTCGGCGGGTTTGTCAGTGCCACTGCGGCGGGTATCGATCAATGTTATCAAGAAGTCTTTATCCTTTTGGCGGGCGGCGAACTTCACGAGGTGATTCGCAACGGAGCTCGCGAAGCAGCTGAGATACGCAAGGAACTGGAACGCGCCGGGATAACCGACGACAAGCTAGAACAACTGATTCGAGTCGTCGAACCAACTCGAATCGCCCATCGACTCGACCCAAATCACACCTGGCTCTATTCCGGTAAGTTCGACAAAGTGGTGCCCATGAAAAGCGCGTATGCACTAGCCAACGCCGCCAAACTCGAAAAAACGCACCACATCCAAATGCTTGCCAATCATTACTCCGGTATCGTCTACATGCCGTTAATCTTGTCCCACATTTCCAATGAGGTTCTGGGACTGAAGAGCGGCAAGCCTGGGGACTCAAAGATTGATAACCAAACGGAAGGCGGAACGAGTCAGAGTGTCCAAGAGGAAAATCCCACCATAGAAGAACAGCCGGACACGCAAGAGAAGACACCGCGCGCAAACGAAAAAACCCGCGTCAATTAATACGGACGCGGGTTTAAGGCTCAACCCCGTGTGGTTGTCCATCTGTATTGATTGTGTGTATCTATCGTTCTACCAGCAGTCCGGTTCCCGCAAAGCGTGCTCGACCAACGCCAACAGGCTATTGGGATCATATGGTTTCTGCAAAAAGAACATCCCGCCCGCTGCTCGCGCTCGACGAACGACATCCGTACGCTCGTGACCACTCACAACGATAATCGGTATGTCGCAGGTCATTGCCGAGTTGTTCAGATGCTCGCAAACTTCAAATCCAGTAATATCGGGGAGACCAACATCGAGCAACACGATGTCCGGGTGCCTCGTTTCAGCTACATCAATTCCTCGCTTACCTTCGTAAGCCGCCAGTGTCCGATAGCCGAGGCTTTCAAACCGATGACAAAGCGCTGCCACTTGAGACTCGTCGTCATCCACGATCAGAATCGTGCGCTCGCGAGTTTCCTCAGCTTCATCTGCCTCGAGTTCGGGAAGGGCGTCTTGAATCATGCCTGCTTCTTTCAAGCAAAATGTAACTTGTCGTTTCTCGCGTTGTGTGCGATCCACAGCATCTATTGCGGCGTCTGAAAAACACTAGCTCCGAGAACTACCGTCGTCAAATGAAAACGTAACGATTAAGAAAAACATCCTGCCACTCGGCGATGATGCGTTTTTGCCAACGACAAACCGATGCAGTCCCTGCTACCAATGAAACTCGTCTTGGCAAGAGCATGCAACACGATCCGAACACAACGCAGGACCCGTTGACGCAATCCGTCTAATCACATCAACCGTAACAGCTGGCGGCCTCACCGCATGCGTGCTTGACGTGCAAAATTGTGGTTCCCGAATCCTCTGCCCATCAATATTGACTGACTACGTAAAACTCATAAGACCTGCTGTTTTGCCGCACGCCAAAGACAGTCTTGCGCAATTGCTTGATTGGAACTGCGGCCGCTTCGAGCTCCA
>JBLHLE010000528.1:0-5800 GCA_047620805.1 Pirellulaceae bacterium | reverse complement strand
TTCACGACGGGCTAGGACGGCTAGGACCGTGTTATACACTCCACGGCGACCACAATCGCTTTTGTCTGTTAGTGCTAGTGGTTGCCTGCGAGCTGTTGACGATCTTAATAACTTGGTCCCTGTGGGAAACCCGCGAATCGCCGGTAAACTTACCACTAATTGCCATTCCGATTCCTTTCCAAATCGCCCTAGCCGCGAGCCTGATCCTGGTTGTCATGCGACCTCGAATTGGCGGCGTTGCCCATGCGGTTGTTCTCCTGCTTGCCTGTATCGACGACCAATATCGCCTGCAACCTCAGATGATTTGCTTTGCCATTCTGATCCTCGCTTTGATCTACGAGCACGGCCTTTGGTTTGGTCGTTGGTACTTAGTCGCATTATGGGGATGGACTGGTCTTCACAAACTTCTCTCGCCGGAATGGCTGGGCGCTGGGTCGTGGACCTACCTGAGTCGATGTGGAATTGATTCCGGAGATTGGCACATCGTCTTCGCGGTAGCAGTCGCTGTGGTGGAAATCGCCATCGCAGTCGCGGCCGTATGCACTCCGCGCAGAGCCGCGATTGGCTGCGCAATCCTCCACACAGGCGTCCTGATTTCACTATCACCGCTGGTCCGCAACCACAACCCAAGTGTGTGGCCCTGGAACTTTGCAGTCGCTGTGATTGGTTTCTGGATTCTGACGCAACAGTTGCCGTCGACAAACGGCCGCTGGAAATATGTCATGGTCGCCGCAACACTAATCATTCCCGCAGGGTTCTATTTCAATCTCGTCAACCCGTACATTGCCCACGTCTTATACAGTGGCAATAAGCCCCAGGCCTACCACACGACAAAGGAAGGAGTCGGACAGCTAGACGGCTACAACGGCCAATCGTACCCTCTTCCAAATTCGAGACGGCTGTTCACACAGATATTCGAGCGAACGGGCAGCCCCGGCGACAAGCTCTACATATACGACCCGCGTTGGGGAATGAACAACCAATACTTGTTGCTCAAAGAAAACGGCAAAGCCGCCGAAATCGACCGGACGACATTCTATTTTTCGGAATCGAACCAACTTATTGGTGTCGAGCGCTCGCATTACAGCGTCGCCTGGCGACTGCGTAGACACGGGGTGGAACTCGAACAATACGCGCCCAATCAAAAACACGAAAAACTAAAAAGAGATACAACAAACCAGTATTACTCCGTTTCAATTCCCGCTGCGGCGACTGCCGAAATAATGAACGACGTTTGGCGTCTACCCAATCTAGAAAAACTGTCGATCTCAAAAACTAAACTCGATCTGGAAACCATCACGGGCTGCGCAGAAATGCGTTACCTAGACACCCTTCAGCTCGATCTGTGCGACGTGGCGGCCGAAGGTTGGGAAGTCTTCGCGGAGGCTCCCGCCCTGCATTGGATTCAAGTCTCGAATACCTCGATTTCTGCTGCCGGTTTTCAGCACATCGTGGCGATTGAACAACTTACCGTCCTCAGAGTCGTCGATAGCGATCTTAACGACGACGCCGTGCGGCTAACCCGGCAGATGCCCAATCTGACTTGGCTGGACCTCAAAGGAACGAAAATTACGAGCGCGGCCCTGACGCAAATCCAACGTCTACCTGCGCTCACTTGGCTCGATGTTTCCGAGACAGCGGTTGGCGACACACCAGCGATACGTTTTGCCGAGCTACCAGGACTTCAGATCCTAACTCTTTCCCAAACACAAATTACCGACGCGACGATACGAGCCCTTTCGCCGCTGCAGAATCTAGAGCAACTCGAGATTGCCGAGACTCAAACAACCGACGCTGCGGTCGATACTTTGATAACTTTGCGGAACTTGACTGAACTTGACGTGCGAGAAACGGGTATAACAGAAGCTGGAGTCGCGAGAATTCGCGGAGCCCTGCCCGCCTGCAATATCCGACATGCCAATATCCGACATGCCAATATCCAACATGCCAATATCCAACATGCCAATATCCAACATCACAATCCAGTTGCCAAGCCCAGGGAATGACCATGCGTTTTGAAGAAATCCAAATCGGACGAAGAGCAATCTTGCAAGGCAGCGTGCTGCTATTGGGCGCGGCCTCTCTGCCGCTTTCGCAGCCAACTGATTTATGGGCCGACAAATCGAAAACGTCGGTAAGGTTTGGACTGGTGACGGACCTTCACTTCGCCGACAAACCCACAGGCGGTAGCCGACACTACCGCGAGTCGGTCGACAAACTGACCGAAGCAGCAGCGGCATTCGAGGAAGCATCGCTCGACTTTGTCGTTGAACTCGGCGACCTCATCGATGCCGCCGCTTCGATTGAACTGGAGCTCACCTACCTGAAAACCATCAACAACATTTTTGGCTCCATTAAAGCCGACAAACACTACGTATTGGGCAACCACTGCGTTACCACGCTGAACAAACAGGAATTCCTTGGAGCCGTAGAACGCAGCGACTCCTACTATTCATTCGATACGGGCGAAACGCATTTCGTCGTATTGGACGCCTGCTTCCGAAAGGACGGCGAGCCGTATGGTCACAAGAATTTCAATTGGACTGATACTGCGATCCCAGCGACTGAACTGGAATGGCTGAAGGGAGATCTGGCCAGCACGAAGAAGAAGACCGTGGTGCTCGCCCACCAACGACTCGACGTCACCAACCAGCACGGCGTCAAGAACTCTCCGGATGTCCGCAAGATCCTCGAAGAAGCCGGCAATGTCGCGGCTGTTTTTCAAGGCCACAGCCACGCCAACGAGTATCGCGACATTAACGGCATTCACTACTGCACAATGGTCGCAATGGTGGAGGGCTCGGGAAAAGAGAACAGCGGCTACTCGATCTTAGAAGTCGCAGCCAGCGGTGCAATCAAGATCGACGGCTTCCGAAAACAGAAGGACTATAGTTGGAAACCCCGCTCGGCGTCGCTCCCGGTCGACAGTTAATCTTCGTGGCAATCTGATTGTTTGCCCGTTCACGCCGCCCGTTCACGCCGCCCGTTCACGCCGCCCGTTCACGCCGCCCGTTCATTCGACTCGACCCACTTCACTTCGATCGGCTTCACCGTATTCACATGAATATCGCGTTGCGGGAAGGCGATTTCGATCTTCGCTTCCCGGAACAGTTCTTCGATGTGGAAGCGCAAATCACTCTCAACCGTGAGACGTTCGCCGAACGTCCGCACACGAACCCAAACGTGAAGTTCAAAGTTTAATGAGTTGTCGGCAAAGTCGCTGAACCAAACGAACGACTCCGGAGAATTCAGCACTCGACTGTGCTCCGCTGCAGCTTTCAAGAGCAGCTTTTGGACTTCCCTAGTTGGCGACCCGTATGCGACCCCCACTCCGACTTTCGTCCGCAGCCGGTTATCCCCCAATGTTAAGTTGACTACGTCCGCCTCGAGGAACCGACTGTTGGGCACGATGATCTCAAGATTTTCGCCAGTTCGGATCCTCGTGCTGCGTGCTCCGATCTCTTCAACATTGCCGTATAGCTCGTTCAACTGAATCAGATCGCCAACCTTGATCGGCCGCTCCGCCAGCAAAACCAATCCGCTAATGAAATTATTAATAATGTTTTGACTTCCCAAACCGACGCCGATCGCGATGGCACCGCCGAGAAACGTGAACATCGTCAGGGGAACATTTACAAACCTGAGAGCCGTCAGAGAAAAGCAGACAAACAGAACGTAAAAGGAGAGTTGCTGAACGGCGGCCGCCCCGCTTTCGTGCATGCGAATGCGACCGGCTCGCATCCGCTTCCCAAGAATCTTGGCCAGCATACGCGAGAGAACAAAGCCGAAGAAGATCAGCAAGATGCCGACCAGCACCTTGCCGACGGTAATCGGACGTTCGTCGACTCGAGCGATTTCGGTATTCCACATCTGTCCGAAATAGTGACCAGCCCACGCGAACCATTCCCCAAATGACCATTCGCGACGGTTGCCCGATATCTCAGTACGCAGCTTTTCATGCAAGCGACGTGACCCTTCGATTCCGACAACGCAGGCGTCGTGGGCCAAGATCAACTCGGTCAACCGGTCGCGTTGAATTTCAATCCAGGCTCTCGTATTGCCTGCAGAATCTTCGGCTGCCTGCAACTTCGTTTCGACTCCAGCCATCTCCTGTCGCAGCTGGTCGACGCGGAGCTTTTCCAAGCGTTGTTCTCTTTCCAATTGCTCCAGCCAATTGGCCGTCTCCCCTCCCCACTCAATGGTCTGCTCCGCGGTGGCTTCTCCCGTGATCACTCTAAAGCGGCGATTCCACGTCTCGCGGTCAGTGGTGAGTCGTTGCAACCGGGCGTTCAGCAGCGACACTTGGGTCTGATACAACTGCCTGGTGGTCTGTTTGGACGCAAGCCGTTCTCGCAAGTCCGATGACCGCTGGGTCGTGCCTTCGACCTGCTTGCGGGTCTCCGACAATTCGACCACGGCGAATTGCAAGTTAAACTCAGCGGCGCGCAGCAAGTCCTGCAGATCCGATTCCCGTTTGTCTAACTCGACAGCCTGATCCTGCAAGTCTTCGCGCGAAAAAACGGCGGACTTTTCAATCCAGCGGACTTTCTCCTTCAGCATCTCGACTTCGGCCTGAAGGACAGTTTGCTGTAGCTGTTCGTTGGACCTTTCCATTCGCCGCAACGTGAGCACATCATTTGCCAACTTCGCCGCTAGCTCTTCTTCTTCAACAATCCGTTTTAAGCGAGCAATCTCGGCAGGATCCTTGCCGTTCTGCGGGCCCTCTTTCGCGAGCCGCAGTTGCTTCTCTTTCTGATCTGCGACTTCTTTGCCGCGAATTACCGCCGCCTCGGAACTTTGTAGAGTTGCATCTGCCGTCGCTTCCCGATTATTTTGCGAGGCCAATTCGTCGCGCAAGTGATCTAGCAGGAGAAACGAATACGGCCTTTCGTAATCTGGACCAACTTCCCGCAACGTCTCCAAGGCAGCATTGACTTGCTCCAATCGCTTCGTCAATTCCTGCGACTGCGATTTCGCCGATTCTTGCTGAGCGAGTGTTCCCTGTGTTCGTTTTCGCAAGTCGACTTCGCGCTGCAAACTGCCCGGAACGTCCGTCCCGTTGTTTTCTGCGACTTGCTTAGCGCGTTCCAATTGCGCTTCCGCTGCGGCCAGCCGTTGAGCTGAACCAGCAACCGTTGCTGCATCTGTCGAAGTGTCTAGATTATCCCCCGCTTCAACTGCGGGCACAGCGGCGTTCTGCGACAACGGCGGGCCCTGCTCGGACGCTGGCTGGCCCCCGTTTCGCTCGCCGCCGCCCGACGGTGGATTGAGCTGCAACTGAGCGTGGGCAAGCCCGCCGGAGATATCTGCGGCGGAGACGAAAAAGAACCCGTAACAGCAGGTCAACAGCAGCGATGAAAGTTGATTCAATGAGAGTTTCATAATTGACTTAGCAGCAGTAGGTGGCGACGTAATTGCCGCGAAAAAGTACCAAACCTGTCTAAAACGAACAACGCCGGCTTCCGCTAGCACACGTACTCGCCAGTTTTCGCGAGCTTTTTCGAAATAATCGAGGCCGTCCCCCGCGAAATCCTCTCCGGCCAGCTCACTCGCTATCCGACACTTGACCCTAGAGGCAGCCGATGAAATTCCGCGCTCGCGATAATGAACCGGACCAAGCTCTCCAAATGACAGCCATGGTCGATATGGTTTTCATCTTGCTGGTCTTCTTCGTCATGACTTTTCGAATCGTTCCGGTCGAGGGCGATTTCAACATCTCCATGCCGACTAACCTTGGCGAAGGAGACGCCACCGAGTTTGCTCCCGAAATAAAACTGCTCTTGAATGCAAATTCGGAGGG
>JBLHLE010000527.1:0-5804 GCA_047620805.1 Pirellulaceae bacterium | reverse complement strand
TCAGGACGAAGTCACTCGTTTGATGGACGGCGATGTAAAAGCAACAGGGCTGAAGAACTTACAAGGCTTGATTTGGAAGTCTGGTTTTGAGAGTGGTGAACTTCAAGCTCATGTGTACGACGACGTACCGCCCGTAATTAGGGGCTGGAATGAACTGAAAAAAGACGTGAGGATCTACTCCTCTGGCAGTGTTCAAGCTCAACTACTTTTCTTTGGACATACCATTGCTGGTAATCTGCTCGACCAGTTTCAAGGCCATTACGATACTGCGATCGGTGGGAAACGCGAGCCGACGAGTTACGTTACGATCGCCGCGAAGTTCAAGCTACCTCCCAACCAGATCCTCTTTCTGAGTGACGTGCTGGCGGAATTAATGGCCGCTCGAGAAGCAGGTTTTCCAGCTGCACTTTGTGTTCGCCCTGGCAACGCTACGGTAGTTCCCAATCACGGCTTCGAGGAAATTCACTCGTTCGGCGATATTGAAGTGTCGTAAGCAGAGCGGTCGGCTTACCCGAGGCTTGCTGGCGAATGACGATCGCGCTTTGAGTGTCTTGACTCTGCGGTGCTTGACTCTGCGGTGCTTGACTCTGCGGTGCTTGACTCTGCGGTGCTTGACTCTGCGGTGCTTGACTCTGCGGTGCTTGACTCTGCGGTGCTTGACTCTGCGGTGCTTGACTCTATGATTCCTCAAGCCGCTTATTTTGGCTCGTGGAGCTTGCTAGCATCACGTTGGCATATTCTTCTGGCAAGGGAACGCCCGAAGGTTTGGATCGCATCGAAGGATAGCGCTCGAAACTTGTAGGCCATCTTTTCCCTGCAGTGGCTCATCATTCACATCAGCGTTGGCATCCGAGACGTCGCGGTTCATAAACTTGCACTCTCGGACAGTCCAACTAAGAAA
This sequence comes from Pirellulaceae bacterium, assembly GCA_047620805.1. Lineage (GTDB taxonomy): Bacteria > Planctomycetota > Planctomycetia > Pirellulales > Pirellulaceae > JBLHLE01. The sequence continues at coordinate 4,903 of JBLHLE010000527.1, read as the reverse complement.
GGATTCGCGATGTTTTTTCCGTTTTATCAATACCTGACATTGGCGTTAGCGATCGCTGTCGGGGTGTTTGTGGTTAGCACCAGCGAAACTTGTGCTGAGGGGCCGCAAGTTTCGTTCGACGCGCCGCCAATAGTGGCATGTCGGGACGTGTCCACGGAAGAATTTGTTGTTCACAATCCCAGTGAGCGTTTGGTAGAAACACGGCTGCGCGTATCGGCGATGTTGGTGCGGGGGCTCGAGCGCGACCTCGTCGAACTGGCCTACCGATTCGAATCGCGTTTGCGATCGGAACGGGTTGAGGATTTCTTTCCGAAGACGGCGCTGGCTTCACGGTACGCTTCCGATATCGATATCGAGAAGCGAAATGAGAACTCCAAAACGTTTGGGTTGAATTTGACTGGGAAGGTCGGCAACGTGCAGTTGGGACCAATTTCCGGCGGAACGAATTGGAGCAACAAGGATCAATCGACTGTGAAGTACGAACTCGTTCCGCCCATGCAGACAATTACATCGAGTGGAACGGTGAATCGCGGTTTTGGGGCATATTTCAAGCACCGTCCGAATCGTCAGGGAACATTTGAGGGGGAAAGAGAGTTCACGCTTGTGCTGCGAGTTTCCCGCGACTGGCGTGGTGGTTTGATGTACGTGTCATGCGTGGCGATTGGCAAGCGACGTTCGGTGGTCGGTGTTTTGGACGAGCAGTCGGTATCTGGGCCACAGCGATTTCTTGTCGCGCTTCATTTGGCGGGAGACGAATCCGCTAAGAATTCTGCGATCGAGTTTACTCGGCGCGAGCAGTTGCTTCGCGAGATCGCCCATCAGTCGGCGAAGAAGATCGAGCGGGAACGATATCCGACTGTTGCCCATCGAATCGGAGCCGCCTTCGATGTTGTCGATAGTCGAATTCCAACTGGTTGGTTGGATGGCGTTTTGTTGGGATTGCCAGTGAAGACTGCTGGAGCATTTCAGAGCCATCTACCCGTGGACGTCCGCGAGGCGACGGAATCGTATCTTATGGCCAAACGCGATTTGGCGGCGCTTAGCGGTCGTTGATTGTTGCGGTGACCGCACGGATCACTTGAAAGCGTCAAGCTCGGATGATTTTTGTTTTCGCGTAGCTAAGCGGAGACGTTTTCATCGGTCGTTTGTGTGGCCTTCGAGTCGCGCTCGTCTTCCATCCGCTTCAGGACTCGATTGAAGTCCTCGGCGAAGTCGTACCAAAAGTCGTTGTCGCGGAACTTGACAGCTTCGACGTGCTCGCCGTTCGCCAATTGTTTCATCGCACGGCGAATTCGGAAGACCGGACCGACGAATTTATTGCTAACTCGCAAACAGTCACCGACGACGAACGGTAGTAGAATCAGCGAGGCGAAGAGAGCTGGCCAGAAGTTGAGCCAAGTCATGTACAGCAGTTCGCCGATGGATGGTTGATTGGGGAGGCCTAAAGCGCAGATGATGATCGGGATTCCGGCCAAGAGCGCGAAGATCCCCGCAAGACAGAGCAGCCAATAGACCACTAACCGCATTACCAGAGTCCCTTGGACTTTCGGATCGATCAGAATCTTTGAACGTTTATGCACCATTGACCCGTACCTCATCGCTTACATTACTACCGCTTCAACTGAAGTTTGTCCTCAGAAGAATAGCTTGAAACAAACCGCCAGAAATCGCTGCGACGGCGTTTCGCATGAGTACTGCGGCGAACTCGATTGAATTGTGACGATTGTAGCGACGATGGGGAGCATCTTGATTCGCCGTTGCGGAGGCGCAAAAAAAGAGCAGCGGTTATCCCGTTGCTCTTGTTGTTGAATTCGGAGTTTGTTTGCTCGGCAGACTTAGAGGTTTTCGATAACCAGGTCGCCGATTTCGGTCGTGCCGTGTCCCATGCGACCAGCGGCTTGGCTTTCCATTTTGGTTCCAGTGACGACTTGAATGGCGTCGAGGATTCGAAGGCCCGCCTTTTCTTGCCCGGTATGTTCGAGCAGCATTCCCATGGCACCAATTGCTGCGATGGGGTTAATGACGTTTTGTCCCGTGTACTTGGGAGCACTTCCGCCCATCGGCTCAAACATGCTCGTACCGCCTTTGTCGGGATTGATATTGCCGCCGGCAGCGACGCCCATGCCACCTTGGATCATTGCTCCAAGGTCGGTAATGATGTCGCCGAACATATTGGTCGTTACGATTACGTCGTAGTACTCGGGGTTCTTTACCATCCACATGCAGCAGGCATCGACGTGGTTGTAGTCCATCTCCACGTCGGGATAGTCCTTGGCAGTTTCTTCGAAAGCTCGCCACCACAGATCGTGACCGTACGTTAAGACATTGGTCTTAGCGACGAGCGTCAGTCGTTTCCCTTTGGGATTGTTTCGTTTTTGAGTGAACTCAAAGGCCCAGCGAATGGCGCGTTCGCAACCTTTGCGCGAGTAGATGGCTGTTTGAGTGGCGACTTCGTCGGGTGTGTGCTTTTTCATAAAGCCGCCGACGCCACAGTAGAGATCTTCGGTGTTTTCCCGGACGACCACGAAGTCAATGTCGGCAGGAGTTTTACCCGCCAGAGGCGTTTCGACACCAGGGTATAGTTTCACCGGTCGTAAGTTGATGTACTGATCCAGCTGAAAACGCAACTCCAGCAGCAGGCCTTTTTCGAGAATGCCTGGTGCGACATCTGGGTGGCCGACGGCGCCAAGGAAAATGGCGTCGAAAGCCTTGAGTTCCTCAACGGCGCCAGCGGGCAGGGTCTCGCCAGTCCGTAAGTAACGCTCTCCACCGAAGTCGAAATCAGTGGTGGTGTAAGCGAAACCTTCCAGCTTGGAAATTGCGTCCAAAACCTTGAGGGCTTCTGCAGTAACTTCGGGACCTGTTCCATCGCCTCCAATGACGGCGAGTTTCATTGCGTTTTTATCTGTCATTCTGACGTCCAAGTGTTATAGGGAGGGGGTACTGTAAGGAGTATTCAATATTGGGCAAACCAACCAGTTTAGCTGCGTTGAGCGGCAGTTTCTAGCGGGGTTCGATACTTGATACCCCAGAACTTGATGCCCCAGAACTTGATACCGCAGAGATTGATACCGTAGAGCGGAGTCGCACGATCGGCAATTCTATTGGCAAATCGTTACATCCGGCACCGAGTCAGCTGACTGTGGCGACATAGATCGGCACAGACACCAGTAAATGACTGTGCTTAATCACTACTTGCGGCGGATACTGGTCTGCGGGTGGGTAGCCGAATTTACGTAGCTCAATCCGTTAACGCCGTTTCAGGTACAGATAACGCGCTTCGTTTGTTTCAAGGCAGAAATAAAGAATTGGCCGCAGAACTAGCGAACTAGTTGGGGCTAAAGTCAATCGAGAGAGGCGATTCATTGCCGACAGGATTACGCATGAATTTGTTGTGACAGTCCGAGCAAAGATCGAATCGTTGACGCTGGTGAAGGTCCCCACTCGAGATCTCACCATCTTCATCGATTCGCTCCAGCACCTCCTGGATTTCTCGCAAGTGGTCGCGGTCGTCATCATCCTCGCCGAATTCCGAGGTTCCCAACGCGGCATACGTCTCAATTCGCACGACGTAACGCAAATCATCCTTGGGATCTAGTTGTCTGTGACAGCGGTCGCATGTGAAGTGGAGCATTCCTTAATCCTTGCGGAAAGCATAGAGAAGATCCGTAGAATTCCATTTTCCACGGCTGATTCAGGAACAATCCTAATGACTTTGCGCGCACGAGGGCAAGATTATTCTGAAGTTTTTTGGGTTTGCTATCACTTTATGATCGAAGCATAAAGTCAGCAGATCATGCACGGTTGCTTAAATGAAAGAGTGTTGACCTAGCGAGAGACTTTCGAGGACCTTCGGATTTCGGGACGAGGGTCACGCGTGCTTGCTCCACGAGTAACCATAGAATTCTCTGGCCCGACGGATACCGAGTTTGTAAAATACGACGTAATATCAAATCCGATAAGTGAGTCTGCTTTCGGCGAATCGCCAACGAGTTGCTTCCGTTGTCCATTTGCGAAAACACAATTCTAGCCGCACAACGACTAGCGCGTTGATTCCTCCGGATGTTTGTGTGGATTTCATTCGGTAATTGTCATCGTAAGATCTGGTGGTTGTACTTCCTCGATTCGCGTGAGTGGAGGTAACGCATGGTTACGAACGTAGTCAAGATTCTGGATTCGAGCGTGTTGGTTTTGAACCGGCACTATCTTCCGGTTCAAGTAGTTCCGGTTCGTCGAGCCTTCGTGATGCTCTACAGCGAAACGGCGGAAGTAATCGACATCGAGGAAGGGGTCTTTGCGAACTACGACTTTGAGACGTGGTGTGAATTAAGTCACTTTCGATTTGAAGAGCAGTTGGTCGGAGAAGAGATCGACTGGATTCGCACAGTAAATTTTTCGATCCAGATCCCTCGAGTGATCCGGCTGCTGGCATTTGATCGTACGCCAAAGCATACTTTGCGATTCAATCGCAGTAACATACTCGCTCGCGATGATCACCGCTGCCAATACTGCGGTCGAACTCCGCCTTCGAGTCAGTTGAGCCTGGATCACGTCATTCCGCGCAGTCGAGGCGGGGAGACGAACTGGGAGAACATTGTTTGTTCATGTGTTCCTTGCAACACAAAGAAAGGTGGGAGGACTCCCAAGGAAGCGCAGATGCCCTTGTTAAACCAACCAAAGCGTCCGCACCACAATCCACTTTTGCTGCAGAAACTTAACAACCCGAAGTACCTGAGTTGGAAGACGTTTTTGCCAAGTGCTAAACTCGCAAGCCACTGATCGCGGACGGACCGACAAGAGAAATTCCGGTCCGGCAACAAACGGGCCGGTAGACCCACGGTCAATCAAACAAACGCGAACTCAAACTCAAAAAACGCCCGCCGAAATACTTCGGGGGGCGTTT
>JBLHLE010000526.1:0-5816 GCA_047620805.1 Pirellulaceae bacterium | reverse complement strand
GCAGATGCGCGAGACACCAAGCCGCGATCAGTCTTATCTCGGTTGCTGCGCTGGACTGGACTCTTCGTAGCTTTGCTACTTATTCTGGTCGCGGCTGCGCCGTGGATAATCAATCAGACTTCCCTTGTACAATTGACAATCGACTCGTCATTGGCCCTCAACGGTCGCGTTGTGCCAAAGTCGGTGTCGCTCAGCTGGTTCTCGAATTTGTCGGCTAGCGAAGTAACCATAGAGAATGCCGATGGCAAATCGATCGCCACGGTCGCGCATTTGGAAGGCGATCGGTCGCTCTGGAACCTGCTGTGGGACTCGAGTAACTTTGGTACTTGGACGCTGAAAGAACCGAAAATCCTTTGCGACATCTATCACGACGGCAGCAATATAGAAGACCTGATTCGGCCTCTATTGGACGGGCCAGCTTCCGAAAGTACGGCGACGTATCAATTCGGAATCCGAGTTGTCGACGGAACAATCGACTTGCAACAGAACGCGACCAGCAAACAATGGCAGTTGGAGAAAATCGGAATCGACTCGGTCTTTCTAGTCGGTCAAAAGTTCTCGCTGCAAATGCAGATTGATAGCGATATCAAGGAACAGATGGATGGCCACTTGACGGTTAATTTGGCTCTGGGAGGCGAGACAGAGCAACCGAGTCAAGCAAAGATTCAGTGTCTCTCTCTACCACTTACCGTGATAACTCCCATTTTCCAGCGCCTTGGCATGGATTTGGCGCTGAATGGTTTTGCGGAAGGGGGCGTCGACTACCAGTGGGACGACGACGGCGCCGCACACCGGATATCACTGACAGAATTCAAAGTAACGCACCTGGACGCGCGCAGTGCCGAGTTGTTTGGCAACGACCACGTTCACTTGAATCGCTTCGAGTCGAACGGCGTCGCCACGATTCTTGGCAACAACGCCAACTTTGAAAAATTGGCCATAAATTGTGATCTCGGTACTGCCACTGCTCACGGCAAGTGGGACTTCTCGAATCTCACGCCCGATAAACTCGACGAGATCTTAAAGCAGTCCGGCAGCAGCTTGCGGGGCGAGATCGACCTCGCCGCGTTGGCTGCGATGTTCCCCAAAACACTGCGAGTCCGAAACGATACGACGATTACTGCTGGGCGTGTTGGCTTTCAATTGGAAGGCCAGCCGACCGAAACCCTCCCAGTTTGGACCGCGGCCATAACGACTTCCGAAATCGTCGCCGACCGCGGCGGGAAACCCATTCGTTGGGAACGCCCCATCGCCGTTAACATCAGCGCATTTTCCAGCGACAAAGGTCCCGTGTTTCAACAGATTCGTTGTGAATCTGACTTCATTACGATGAACGGAACGGGCACGGCGGAACAAGGCTCGATAACTCTCAATGGTGACTTGGACGCACTGGTTCAAAACCTTCGCGACCTGGTCGATATCGATCAATATCAACTGCAAGGGAAATTGGGCGGGACCGTGAATTGGGGTTTCTCAAACGCCGGACAAACTACTGCCAGCACGAAACTTGAGGTTCAACAATTTGTATTGAGCGGTCCGGGAATCAAGCCCTGGCAAGAAACGAAGCTCATGGTGACCGCTGCGACTGCGGGCGATTTTTTTGCCGAGAAACGTCGCGTCGATCATGCCAGCGCTGAAATTCGCTCGGGCAACGACGTGCTTTCCGCCGAACTGACAAAACCGGTAGACGACTTCGAGACCGCTGCCGCGTCATTTCAATTCACATTCGTAGGCGACTTGAGCACCTGGCAGTCCCGTCTGCAAGCAATTACAAGCTTCGGCGACTTGCAATTTAATGGCATCGTCAGAGCGGCGGGTACAGCGGCCGTCGATAACGGCAACGTCGCGTTCTCCACATCCGAAGTGACATTCGAATCACTGGCCATCCAAAACTCCTCGATGAACATTCAAGAGCCCGAAGCTAACGTAACGCTCGTGGGCACCTGGAACAATCAAAGCCAAACCTTGAAACTCACCAACGCGCTGCTCGTCGGTTCGACCGTAGCAGCTCGCGCCGATGGACTGACGGTGAGTGCGGGCGAGAAGTTTAGCGCCGTTGGACGATGCGACTTCCAAGCCAACGCTCAACGACTGGGCGATTGGTTCCTTGCTGGACCGGAACAAACGTATCAACTAGTCGGTATCGTCACCGGCGCCGTAACGCTTAACGGCGGCGCCGATCAGATTCAAGCTGGTTGGGACGTGACAGCTGCCGACTTCGCAGTTTCGCAAAAGATTTTATCCGGACAGAACGGCAACATCTTCCCGGTGAATCAGCCATCTGTAAATCAACCGTCTTTAAATCAACCATCTTTAAATCAACCATCTACGTTTCGCCCGATCTGGAACGAGAAAGAATTGAAGCTGCGTGGCAGTGGTAGCTATGATTCAACTGTAGATAAACTCACAATCAATTCGACGGAAGTCATCTCGTCGGCCGTAACATTATCGACACAAGGTTCAGTTACCGAGCTGACGAAGTCGTGCACGATGGACTTGCGCGGCAACATTGGATTTGGCTGGGAACAGGTAACTCAACTTTTGCAATCGCAACTGGGACCGTCGGTTCGCATAGCTGGACAAGATCGCCAAGAGTACGCGATCAATGGACCGCTCTTTATCGCCACGGCGAATACCAACGGGACGAGCGCACAAAACGCGTCGCCTATTCCCACGCAGTTTGCCGCAACGACGTCAATCGGCTGGCAGCAAGTGGACGCGTTTGGCTTTGTCGCAGGACCGACCACCGTTACTGCCCAAACCAAGGACGGCAACATTGCGTTCAATCCAATTCAAGTCGCGATCAGCGGCGGTCAACTCCAAACCCAACCGCTGATCTACCTGCAAACAAATAAACCAACACTGCTCGTCGGAAAAGGTCCGTTGTTGACGAACGTGCAAATCACTCCGCAAATGTGCGACGGATGGTTAAAGTTCGTCGCGCCTTTGATGGCTCAAACGACTAGGGCCAGTGGTAGTTTCTCGGTCGAAATGTCGGATACCGCAGCAGTTCCCTTTGCCAATGTTCAGGCAACGTCAGCCGCCGGCGTTGTAAAGATCCACGCGGCCAAAGTCGGCCCCGGACCATTGTCGGCGGAATTTCTTACTCTGGCGACGGAAATCCGAGCGTTACTTAACGGCCAAATCTATCAGGAGCAGGCCACAACGGACGACGGTACGACCTGGATCGACATCCCGGAGCAACAAATTCCTTTCCATGTCGCCAACGGACGCGTGTACCACAATTCGTTAGTGATGAAGACCAAAGACATCGTGATCCGAACTCAAGGCTGGGTCGGGATGGACCAGACTATGAAAATGGTTGCGGAAGTACCAATCGCGGACGAATGGGTCACGGGCAAGCAGTATTTATCCGCTCTCAAAGGACAAACGCTGAAGATTCCCATCGAGGGAACATTGAGTCGGCCGAAGCTGGATCGCAGCGGGTTGCGAGACTTGAGCAAGCGATTGCTTCGCGATACCGCCAACAGATTCCTTCAGGATCAACTTAACGACGGTCTAAAAAAGATACTCGGCCAATAAAAGGCCTTGTGAGTGCGTCACTTACGATTAGTACCCGAGATGTGGCGATTCAGCTCAGGTAGCTTTATTTCCGCACTGAATTCGGTATGATGCTAGAGGTTAATTTTGTGCATAGCACCTCTATCTTGAGACTAAATCGATGGATCCACTTTTCATTGCTGGGATTTGTGCCGTAATTTTCGGCGGAATCATTGGGTTTGCGGCGATGATCATCATCGTCACTTACGGCAAACTTTGGTTCCAGGCTTATATGTCGGGAGCCTATGTCGGTTGGTTTCAATTAATTTTCATGGGTCTTAAGCAACTCAAGCCACACACAATCGTGATGGCCCAGATCATGGTAACCAAAGCTCAAATTCCTGCAATCGAAACTAGCCGTTTTGAGGCGCACCAACTTGCTGGCGGGAACGTCATGAATGTAGTTAACGCGATCATCGCTGCGAATCGAGCTGGCATCGATCTCGACTTCGATCGCGCCGCGGCCATCGACTTAGCCGGTCGCGACGTCTTGGATGCGGTCCGCACGAGCGTACAACCCAAAGTAATCGACTGCCCCGATCCTCGGCGTAGCGGCAAAACGACGTTGAGCGCTATCGCTCGAAACGGCGTCGAACTACGCATTCGAGCTCGAGTTACAGTGCGAACCAACCTGGCACAACTAATCGGTGGTGCAACAGAGGAAACCGTGATCGCCCGAGTAGGTGAAAGCATCATCTCGTCGATCGGTTCCTCGGAGCAACATTTGCAGGTTTTGGAAAACCCGGACCTCATCTCCCGAGCCGTTCTCGAACGTGGTCTAGATTCGCACACTGCATTTGAAATCGTCTCCATCGATATCGCCGATATTGATGTTGGAGAAAATATTGGCGCTCGATTGCAAGCAGATCGAGCGGAAGCAGACACTCGAGTTGCTCGTGCCAAAGCGGAACAACGCCGCGCCGAAGCAATCGCTACAGAGCAGCAAAACAAGGCAAAAGTAGCCGCGAATCGAGCTCGCTTGATCGAAGCCCAATCGGAAATTCCGATGGCAATGGCGGAAGCATACCGCAGCGGACGAATACAAAACAACAATGCCTAACGGCATTCGTCTGAATTCTGTCGCAATTGAGCAGCAATCGTGTAAAATCAGTCGCAATTGATGCGTCCAAACACGAGGAAACCTCTGCCATGTTCACTGCAATTTTACTTATGTCCGCCATCACCGTCGATCCGGTTCCCGAACAAACGAAGCTTCTCAAGACGTTTCGCGACGAGTTCATTTCGATCACACCCGGCGAGGGCAAGTTTCCCAAGCGCTTTGAAATGGGAAACAAGGCCGGACCAAAGAACGAACAGCCCGCTCACAATGTGACGTTCGACTACAACTTCGAAGTTGCTAAGTACGAAGTCCCTCAGAATCTTTGGGAAGCAGTAATGGGCAGTAATCCTTCCCGCTGGAAGGGGCCACGCAACTCAGTCGAAATGTTCGACGTGGATGAAGCGGTTAGCTTTTGCGACAAAGCCACGAAACTTATGCGGGCTGCCAAATTGATCAAAGAGAACCAGCGAGTGCGAGTGCCAAGCGAGGCAGAGTGGGAATACGTCGCCCGCGCGGGCACCGCTACCACGTACTCTTTTGGCGACGATGCGAGCAAGCTTGGCGACTACGGATGGTCCACTCACAACGCCGCCGGGAACGATCCACCTGTTGGAGCAAAGAAACCGAACCCGTGGGGACTTTACGATGTCCATGGATACTTGTGGGAGCTATGTATCGACGCCCCATCAGCCAACTACGAAAAAGCGCCCAACGACGGTTCGGCTGCCAAAGGGGAGAAAGGCAAAGCCGTTGCTCGTGGTGGTAGTTGGAAAGACAAAGCGGAGCTATTAACTAGCTCGTACCGAAGTATCATCTCTCGCAAAGTTCGCGATGACGCGCTCGGACTACGGTGTGTTCTAGATACCGACTAAGCATTTTTCGCCGCGTGTTTTTCGCGAACCTTTTCCACGTATTCGCCGTCCAAAGGGTTAACAAAAGATAAACGAATAAAGTACGAAGTTGGACACGAGAAAAAGCTGAAGAACCAGCGATGACTAAGCAATGCGAATTGTGCGGGCGGTTTACTAAACGGGGAACTAACGAACACCATTTGATTCCCCGCACCTGCCACAGCAACAAGTGGTTCAAGAAACGCTTTAGCCGCGACCAGATGCACGAAACCGTCGACCTGTGCCACGACTGCCACAAGACAATCCACAAGTTCATTCCACGCGAAAAAGAGCTCGGTCGACAC
>JBLHLE010000525.1:0-5818 GCA_047620805.1 Pirellulaceae bacterium | reverse complement strand
ACCGAACATGCCATTTTAATATGACTCTGCTGTTTAACAGAGTTGCCCCGACATTGAGTTTCCAGAGGGCGCGTCGATTGCGGCAATGACCTGAGCTGCCTCGGCACATAGTGCCTCCGCAGCTTCACTGGTTTTCGCTTCGCCAATCGCTCGGACGATCGGTTCGGTGTTGCTTGCACGCACCAACAACCAACGGTCGTCCCAATCCAAACGCAATCCGTCGGTGCGATCGGCTTTGGCATCTGAGTATTTCTTTTCCAGAGCATCAAGTGCTGCTGGAATGTTTTCCGCGGCCAATGGTACTTTCGTTTTCTGAATCGAATATTTCGGCAGCTCGTCGGCCAACGTGCTGACTTTTTCTTGTCGAGCGGCGAGTGCATCCAGGATCAGTGCCATCCCCACGAAGCTGTCGCGGACATAGCCGACGCGAGGATCGATCGGACCGCCGTTACCTTCGCCGCCGAACACGGCGTTATTGTCATGCATCACGCCAACCACATTCGCTTCGCCCACCGCCGAGCGATAGTACTTCGAACCATGCTTCTCAGCGACGTCTTGCGACATCTTGCTCGTGGCGCAGTTGGTTACAACTGCACCGGTCATCTGTCGTAGCACGTGGTCAAGAACCAACGCCAAAGTATACTCTTCGCCGATATACCTCCCTGTCTCGTCGATGACGGCCAGTCGATCGGCATCGGGATCCTGACAGAAACCAACCACGGCTTGATTGCTAACAACGTCCGCTAATACCGACTGCAAATTTGCTTCCGTCGGCTCCGCTGGGTGCGAAAACCGACCGTCGGGAGTACCACCAAGCTGGACAATGTCACACCCCAGCTCTTCCAACAGGCGCTTGCCGATGATGCTCCCTGCACCGTGATTCGAATCCAGTACGACTTTGAATTTTGCCCTGCGAATCCGCTCGACGTCAACATTGCGGGTCACTAGGTCCAAATGATCTGTCCAGGTATCGTCGCAAAGTTCAACGCCGCCGATCGAATCGTGCTCGCTCCAGTTCGCAACATTGTTGCGGAATCGCCGCAACACTTGCTCGCCATCATCCGCCGAAAGTACTGAACCGTTTTCGTTGAACAGCTTTAGTCCGTTGTAGGCTGACGGATTATGACTCGCCGAGATTTGAATACCGCCAACCGCTTTGAATTTTCGCAAGAGCACCCCGGTTGTCGGAGTCGCCGCAACATCCGCATCCACGACGTCTTTCCCAACGGCCATCAGGCCGGCGCGAACTGCATCCGCTAACATTCGGCCCGTCGTACGACCATCGCGTGTGATGACAATCTTGCCAGCGGGTAAGCCAGCCGCATATGCACAGGCAAATCGCATAGCGAGCTCGGGCGTCAAACTGTCGCCGATGATTCCTCGCAATCCACTCACACTGATGATTGGGTCGCTCATGTAATTTGCCTTTCGTGGATGTCTCTAGCTGATGAATCGATCTATGGCCTAGTGTCGTCGTGAATTGCGCAACCTGCACCCAGAACTCTACGCCACAGAAGTGCGTCGTGACCGCTCGAACTAACGGCGAGCGAGGCGAATAGACGGGTAGAGGGTAAGCGTTGGAAATATAGCGAAAATCTAGAGATTGAGCACTATCATTTCGATCGTTGCCCAAGCCAACGGTTCCAATGCTGCCGCTAGCCGATTAGGTGGGATTGCGACAAGCTGGCGAATTGACGTAAATTATAGGCACGCTTACGGTTCAGGTAGCCGACGGTGAATATTGCATTTCACGTAATCCTAAGGACAGTCGTTCATGAGCACTCCAGGCACCCAAACTTTTGACCTTGAAGCTACCACTGCGAAACTCAGCGCAGCCAATGCAGCTGGACACGTCACGGATTCGGCGGTAGAGAACATCAAAAAATGGTTGACCGAAACACGTTACGCCGAATACGCCGTAGAAGTTGCCCAGCACATTGCGGCCGAAAAATGGCAAGAGTTGGACGATGCTTTCTGGACAGTCATTCCATTCGGCACGGGTGGTCGTCGAGGCCGCATGTACCCAATCGGTTCCAACGCGATCAACGACCGAACAATAGGTGAGAGTGCTCAGGGGCTAGCAACCTACGTCATATCTCAGCACGACGGCAACGGGCCGCTTTCCTGTGCCATTGCTTTTGACACTCGAATCAACTCCGTTCACTTCTCGCAGCTTTGCGCGGGAATCATGGTCGCCAATGGCTTCCAAGTTTATTACTTGAACGAAATTCGCAGCACGCCTGAGCTGTCGTTCCTCGTGCGTTACAAAAACTGCTCCTGTGGCATCATGGTCACAGCCAGCCACAACCCGCCCAGCGACAATGCGGTAAAAGTCTATTGGTCGACAGGTGGTCAAATACTTCCGCCGCACGACAAAGCGATTATTGACAACGTCATGACGACCGACGAAATCAAAATTGCCGACTACGACGAATCTTTAGCCGCTGGAAAAATCACGCTCTGTCAAGAAGAGGTCGATGCAGCATTCATTGGAGAACTCAAAGCTCAGCGATTTGAAGGCCCGCGCGACCTGAAGATCATTTACTCGCCGCTTCACGGTGTTGGTGCAACGGCCGCAGTACCTGCTCTCGCAGCGGATGGTTTTACGGACGTCGAGGTGTTTGGTCCTCACTCCGAACCGGACGGAAATTTCCCCAATGTTCCGGGCAACGTCTCCAATCCCGAAAACCCCGAAGTTTTCGACGCGATTATCGAGCGAGCTAAAGAAGTCGACGCAGATATTATTCTCACGACGGACCCCGACTGCGACCGACTCGGCGTCGCAGCTCCACTTTCATCGGGCGGCAACGAATGGGCCACGATCAACGGCAATCAAATTGGCGCGTTGCTGGCGGACTTCATCCTGGAACAACGGAGCAAAGCGGGCTCGCTCAGTCCTGATCACTACGTCATCAAGACATTGGTCACCACCGAAATGATTCGTCGCATCGCCGACTCCTACAACGTGAAAACAGAAGGCGATTTGCAGGTTGGCTTTAAGTGGATCGGTGGAGTGATGGACGAGAAGGGCCCCGGGAAATTCGTTTTCGGCACCGAAGAATCACATGGATATCTCGTCGGACAATACGCTCGGGACAAGGACGGCGCCGTCGCTTGTATGTTGATGTGCGAACTAGCTGCTAAGCTGAAGTCCGAGGGGCAAACGCTTCACGAGAAACTTGAAGCACTGCACTGGCAACACGGATATCACGCCGAACGCCTGGTCAGCATCTACATGGAAGGGGCCAGCGGAATGGCGCGGATGCAGGCCCTGATGCGCAAACTTCGCAACGAACCGCCACAAGAAGTCGGTGGCTTCGCTCTGACGAGGGTTCGCGACTATCAAGACCAAGTCGTTCGACGGCCCGATGGCACAAGCGAACCAATGGTTGGCCCGCCGGGTAACCTGCTGATCTTCGACTTGGAAGAAGATGGCAACTACGTTGCCGTCCGACCTTCAGGAACCGAGCCCAAAGTTAAACTCTACATGTTCACCTACGTGGCTCCCGAACAATTGCACGACATGGAAGCGACGAAAGAAGCGATGCACGAAAGACTCGACCGACTCGCCGCCGGACTTCAGGCAGTTGCCGATTCGGTATAGTTTTTAGGAAGCAGCAAATCTCAGATCTCAAGAGACAAACCAATTCCAAACGTCGAAACTCAAATCCACAACTCGCAGTCGATGTTTTAGAAATTGAGTTTTGACACTTGATCCTTGTTTGAAATTTGCCTTTTGTCATCTGTCGTTTAATAGTTGCCATTTGGGATTTCCATAACGTGAACGACGCTCCCGATAATCCCGATACCCCTGCAGAGCGGGTTCACGACTTCGCCTATCGTCGCGCGGCAGCGAAGGTGCGCGAATTCCCGACGTCGCCTGGCGTCTACTTAATGAAAGACTCCAACGGCCGCGTGATCTACATTGGCAAGGCGGCCAATCTTCGTTCCCGCGCCGGCAGCTACTTTCTCAAAGCGGCAATGGAGGAAGCGAGAACCGCGACGTGGGTTATGGAGATCTGCGACGCGGACTACATCGAGTGCGAAAGCGAAGTCGACGCGCTGTTGATGGAATCGAGACTGATCAAGGACGTACAACCCAAGTACAACAAGGAACTCAAAGACGACAAGACGTTCCCGTACTTGATGATTACTCGGAACGAAGACTTCCCGCGAGTCGAATTGACTCGAACTCCTCCCGACAAAGGAGTGAAGCTCTACGGGCCATTCGCCAACGCGGGTGCCTTGCGCGGCGCGATTCAAGTGATGCAAAAGATCTTCAAATTCCGCACGTGCGGATTGGATATCGACGAACACGACGAGCGTTGGAATTGGTTTCGCCCTTGCCTATTGGCCTCCATTGACCAGTGTACGGCGCCGTGCAATTTCCGAATCAGCAAAGAGGAATATCGCAAGGACATCAAACGGCTCCAAATGTTTCTGGAAGGCAACAAGACTCGCCTGTTGAAGCAAATGCGAGAAGAGATGCAGGAGGCTTCCAAGAAACTAGAATTCGAAAAGGCCGGTCGGCTGCGCGACGAAATCAAAATGCTCGAGACACTCGACGAGCGTGGTGAACTGGATACTCACGTTCAACCCGAAGTCTTTTACATCGATCCAAAGAAAGGTTTAACCGGGCTTCGCAAAGTCCTCAAGTTGGACGAAACACCTCGCACGATCGAGGGAATCGATATCGCTCACCTCAGCGGAGGACAAACGGTCGCCAGTGTCGTGCAATTCCTCGACGGCCTACCGTTCAAGCCCGGGTACCGCCGATATCGCATTCGCGAAGTGGACGGTATCGACGATTATCGCAGCATCAACGAAGTTGTCGCCCGCCGCTACAAACGACTGTACGACGAGCAGGAAGTGTTCCCAGACATTCTGCTAATCGACGGTGGAAAAGGGCAATTAAACGCCGCCTTGGCCGCTTTTCGCCAACAAAAAATTCCTCGCCCTGTCATTCTTTCATTGGCCAAAAAGAACGAAGAGATATTTCTACCCGGAGAATCCAAGCCACTGGTACTCAGCAGACACGCGTTTGCGCTTCGCCTGCTTCAGTATGTAAGAGACGAAGCTCACCGCTTCGCTCAACATTACCATAAGATCCTCCGCAGTAAAGCATCGCTCGACGAATAGGAAACTACTCGCCGTTGTGTCGCGGGCGGATTCACCACGTCCTTGGCAGCCAAGATTCCTGCACTCGGCCAACCACCCTTAGTTGGATCATGGGTCGGTCTTCATTGTCGGTGTAGACAATGTAGCTGCGAGCAAATCGTCCTTCTCTATTTGGAAATTGCCAGACCATTTCGATAACTGTGGAGTTATTCGGTTGAATAATTCGCTCCAACGGAGCGGGTGAACCGAAGCTTCAAGTTGAAGACAAATTGACAACAATCTTCATCGGTCGATCACTACAGTTGGTGATCGTGAAATTGTGACTGCCCGCAGAGCGAGCAGATCCAACTCCCGCGTCGTATTGGATTGTGGTTTCTGACCCATATCGATCAAGAGACACAAAACACAGTACCACCGCCACCAGAGTCGTCACGGCGAATAGTGAGCGAAGGCGAAATCTAATAGTCACGTTCATTCCTGGCATTCTCGTCATTTGGCTCGATCAAATCGCTGAGAGTCGATTCGACGCCTATCTAACGGTCGTGCGTGGTTTACGAGTCTCGCGCCATAACTGTTCAATGTAGGACGCGGAAACGACGCTTCTATTCGGTCGCCCCTCCTTTGTACAGCCTAGGAATTTGCCAACAACGGCGAAGCTGACTCGGTCTCAATCGCAGGCTTGAGTCGGCGCGCCCCAACA